>CANGGK010000076.1 GCA_947453475.1 Microbacteriaceae bacterium | reverse complement strand
TTCATAAACCGGGTATGGCTCGCCATCGGCTGGGCCTGGGGCGAAGTACTCATCCTCGTAGTAACCCGCGGTAACTGGGATATGCAACTTGGGAGTGCGGGCAATGATTTCGCCGGTAGGAGCGACGATGATGGCCACGTTGAGCCCGCGACCATCGGTACGGTCTTCGTGCTCATACAAAGAGATGTGAACATAAACGTCATTCTCGGCTGCGGCCTTCGCGGCAAGGAGGTGAGTCGGCCCTCCATCTAGCTGCTCGGCCAGGTTGTTCGGCGTGCCGGTAGGGCGAGAGTCTGCCATGTATCGGCTAAGGGTTAGCTCAGGCAAGAAAACGATCTCTGCGCCATTTTCGGCGGCGACACGAATTCCCTCAAGAAGCACCGACTCGTGCTCGGCCGTCTCGGCGTGCCATTTAGTTTGCACAAGAGCAACACGCAAAGGTGTGCGATTTGCCGGTTTGACGCGCGAGAGTGGTGCAGCTGCCTCTGCGATGGTTACTGTGAAGGTCATTTGTTCTCCATTGAATCTAGAATCTGGGTCAAAAGTTCAAAACTTGTCTCTGGGTTCACAATCGCAAATCGAGTGTTTGGTTCGCCCTTGTGCGAGCTCGGAACCACAAACGCAATTCCGTTTTGTAGTAGAGCGTCAGACCACGCGTTGTAATCATCAATGGTCCAGCCATCACGAGTGAAAACGACCACCGAAAGCTCAGGTTCTCGCACAAGGCTGAAACCAGGTCGGAGTTTTATTTCTTCGGCTATCTCGCGGGCTAGTTCAACGTTGTGCTGCACGGCCTGGCGATAAGCCTTCACGCCGTGAGTTGCAAGTGAGAACCACAACGGCAAGCCGCGCGGGCGACGGGTGAGGTTGTAGGCGTAATCGCTCGGGTTCCAGTCGCCAGACTCGGTAAGCGTGTCTAGGTATTCGCCGTGTTGGGTGTGCGCCTGGCGACCATCTTCGGGGTTGCGATAAAGCAGTGCGCACGCATCGAACGGAGCAAATAGCCACTTGTGAGGGTCGACGATGAAGCTATCTGCGCGTTCAAGACCAGCAAAAAGGGGCTTTGAAATATCGGCCAGGATGCCCGCGAGACCATATGCTCCGTCGACGTGGAACCAAATGTCGTTGTCGTTGGCAATGGCGCCAACTTCATCGAGCCTGTCAACGATGCCAAAGTTAGTCGTTCCCGCCGTGGCAACAATCGCGAAAACGCCGTCTCCCGCTGCATCGAGGGCTGCCTGAACGGCCGGGCCGCGAAGGCGGCCATCTTGGCCAACTTCGGCTTTGATGATTTCGACGTCCATCACCGCTGCCGCCGCCTTCAAGGATGAATGTGCTTCGGCACTGCAAATGAACTTCCAGGTCTCAGGTCGAGATTTACCTTCGGCTTTTAGTCGGTTGGCGGCTCGATGGCGTGCGGCCACGAGTGCGCTGAGGTTGCCAAGGGTTCCACCCTGCACGAATACGCCACCGGCACCCGCAGGAAGACCGGCTTCTTTTGCAAGCCAGGCTAGAACTTCGTTCTCGGCGTAGACCGCTCCGGCGCCCTCCATCCACGAGCCTCCGTAGATCGCCGATGCCGACACTACAAGGTCGAATAGCTTGGCTGCTTCGGTTGGTGCGCAGGGAATGAATGAGAGGTAGCCGGGATGATCGGTGGAGATTGTGGCCGGGGCGAGTACGTTTTCAAAAAGCTTGAGAGATTGAGTGCCGCCAAGGCCATCTTCGGTCACGGTTGGGCCGGCGTGCTTGGTCAAATATTCGAAGGTTTGAGGGGCATCCAGCGGAGCCGGGTCATATTCGAGTCGCTTGCGGGCGTAGTCAAAGATTCCCTCGCGGAGGGCTACAGTCTCGTCATTGGGCTTGTGCACTAGACGAGTCTATTTCTGTTTCTTGATCCTCATAATCGAAACGCTGAAACCGATTATCGACAATGCTAGAAAGGCCCAGCTGCCGAGTTGACGCTGCTGTTCGATTGATGCACATGAGGTCCAACCCTCGACCTGTTCGACGGTGCATAGGTCTGCATTGAAGAAACCTAAGGTGGACGCAAAAATACCGACAACGCTAACGGTGGCCAACATAGCCATCGAGTTATTGCTGAGCTTTGCCATTATTCGACCTCAGATAGGTCGCCGATTTCTTCGTCTTGTTTGGCAATTTCGGCACGAATCTCATCCATGTTGAGTTCTCCCACCTTTGCGATCAGCTCTTCAAGCCCAGCACCTGGCAGTGCGCCTGCACGGTTGTAAAGCAAAATTCCGTCGCGAAACACCATAAGGGTCGGAATCGAACTGATGCCCGCTTCGCCAGCGAGCTGCTTTTCTGCCTCGGTGTCTACCTTGCCAAAAACAATCTCAGGGTGCTTGGTCGAGGCTTCTTCGAAAATCGGCGCAAACTGGCGGCACGGGCCACACCACTCGGCCCAGAAGTCGACGATAACGATGCCGTCGGTTACCACGGTGTCGCCAAAGTTTGCTGCACCTAGTTCGATGGTTGCCATGTTGCTTTTCTCCTTGAAATCTGAGCAATAACGATGCCCGCTATAACTAACAATCCACCGACCGTTTGTAATCCATCAATTTTTTCACCTAACCAGAGGTAGGCAAAAATGAAGCCAAAAACGGTTTCGGTGGTTGAGAAGACGCCAACGCTGGTAGCGCTCAGGTGCGAGAGTGCTGCGTAGGTCAAAAAGAGAGGCATGAATGAGCCCATGATGCCCAACCAGGCAAAGGCGAACCACCCTGCTACATGAACTCCGGCTAGATTTCCACCAAGGTCAAGTTGCGCCGAGAATCTGCCGAAATCGAAACTCCACCAAGGCGTTAGGGCAAACCACATCAAGCTCGAGAACATCATTGTGTAGAACAAGGTAGACATCGCAGGGCGGTTGGTGTTCAGATGCTCGCCGACCATGTAATAAATCGCAGTTGCGATAGCAGCCGTTGCGCCGAAAACTATGCCGATAAAACTGAGACCACCCTCCCAAATGTGAGACACGGCTACCAAACCGCCAAGGACTAGGGCTACACCAAGCCAAAGCCTTGCATTCAGGCGCTCTTTGAACAGCCAAATCGACGCGACTGGCACGATTACCACAGCGGTGTATTGAATCAGGAGGGCCACACCCACCGGTAGGTTAGCCACCGCATTAGCGTAAGACCATTGCATCAGGCCAACGCCAGCCATTCCCAGGATGACCAGCCACTTCCATTCACCCTTGGCAACTCGAAACGCTCTGCGATTGGTGACCAACAACACCAGCCCGGCAATGATTGTGGTCGATAGCGAACGAAAAAGCGTTATCTGAGCTGCCGTTACACCGCTCTGCATGATGGTTTTAGC
>CANGGK010000075.1 GCA_947453475.1 Microbacteriaceae bacterium | reverse complement strand
TTGTATCGGGCACCAACCTCGGTGACGCCGTAAGCCTTGCGAAGTTGATTTGCGCCATAGGCAATGCCGCCCAAGGGCTGCATCGTGGCGAGCGGGCGTATCTTGCCGCGCACTCCATTCAAAAAAAGAGTGTGCTTGATTGCTAGGCAGGCGACCATTCCGCGGGCGGGTTTCGCGCAACTTGGCTGATCTTTTATGACGACCTTGGCCGAGGTTGCCAAAGCCGAATAGGCGGTGAAACCGCTGACCGTGGCGCTAACCGTGAAGGCGAGCACGCCGATAATCGTGAGTGTTTTAGTTTTCATTTGGCAACGTTATGTTTGGCAGGCAAATTGACCGAGTGCCCGACAAACATCCGTGGAAAAGGCTTGAAAGTAAGCGAGTTGTTGAAAACTTCGGCAGACTAGAGGGGTGGTAAACGTAAACGTTCAGGGCAAGAAGTATCCGGCCACCAACCCATACCTGGTTGGCCGAGAGAAGATTCGCGAATTCGCCCACGCGGTCAAATCAACCAACCCAATCAACCTCGATGTTTTCGCAGCTCAGGCCGCCGGATACACCGACGTTGTTGCCCCGCCAACCTTCGCGGTCGTCATCCAGGAACGCAGTCTTGCGACCGTGTTGAACGACACTGAGGCCGACATCGATTTCAGTCGTGTAGTTCACGGCGACCAGCGGTTCATCCATGCCCGCCCGATTGTTGCCGGCGATGAGCTGGTGAGCGTGCTAGAAGTTGCGAGCGTCAAGTCGCTTGGTGCGCACTCGATGGTTACTTTCGAAACCAAAATCTTCGCGGAGGGCGACGAGCTCGTCTGCACCGCAATTTCAACTCTCGTGGTTCGAGGTGGCGAATAATGACTCACATCAACATTGCAGGGCTTGAGGTTGGCCAGGTCATCGGCACCACCGAATTCCTACTCACCCGCGATTCGCTGGTTCGCTACGCCGGAGCTTCTGGTGACTTCAACCCGATTCACTACCGCGACGACTTCGCCCAATCGGTCGGCTTGGATGGCGTGCTGGCCCACGGCATGTTGACCATGGGTGCAGCCGTTCAGGTTGCCGTCGATTGGGTCGGCGACGCAGGCAAGGTTATCGACTATGGCGTGCGATTCACCAAGCCAGTTTTTGTCGATGCCCAGGATGGCGCTGTGCTGGTTGTCACCGGCAAGATCGGCGAGATTGATGCCGAAAACGGCGAAGTTCGCATTGATCTAACCGCAGTCTTCAACGAAACCGTTGTGCTTGGTAAGGCCCAAGCCCGCGTTCGTCTCTAAGTCGAGGGCAAGCTGCCGCAGATGACCCAGAACAACCAGTCGCTCAGTGACCTGACCACGATGCGCGTTGGCGGCCAACCAGCCGAAATCATCGTGGCAAAGACGCGCGATGACCTGATTGAACAGACCCTCGAGGTTTGGCGGTCTGGCGAAGACTGGCTGATTCTCGGCGGTGGCTCGAACCTCGTGGTTGCCGATGAAGTCGATGACCTGCACGTAATAAAGGTCGAGACGAAGGGCATTCAAACCTTCAAGACCGAATCTGAAAACAAGACCCTGCTGCGCATTCAAGCCGGCGAAAACTGGGATAACTTCGTCGACCACGCCATCGAATTGGGCCTTGCTGGCGTCGAGGGCATGGCCGGCATTCCGGGCACCGTTGGTGCCGGGCCGGTCCAGAACATCGGCGCCTACGGTCAAGAGCTGAGTGACACCTTTGTGCGTCTCGAGTTCGTTGATTATGAGACTCACGAGGTGGTCATCCTTGAAAAGGCAGACCTCGAATTTGGCTATCGCGACAGCGTGATTAAGCGCGGGCGCACCGGGCTAATCACCTGGGTAGAGCTTGAGCTAGAGCAATTTGGCGGGCTTTCTGCGCCGATTACTTCTGGCCAAATTGCCGGTGCATTTAGCGTGAATTTGGGTGACCAGTTGCCGCTGCGCGAGGTTGCCGAAAGTGTCAAGAAGATGCGCGCCACCAAAGGCATGTTGCTGAGCGCTAGCGACCCAGACTCGGTTAGTTGCGGTTCATTCTTTACCAACCCGGTGGTCAGTCACACCTTCGCGCGCACACTGCCTGAAGTTTCACCGCGCTGGGAAACTATCGAGGATGACGGCCTGACCGTGAAGCTATCTGCAGCTTGGTTGATTGAGAACTCTGGCATCAACAAGGGTTTTACACTGCCTGGTTCAAAGGCTGCGATTTCATCAAAGCACTGCTTGGCAATCACGAATCGCGGTGGTGCCTCGGCTCGAGAAATCGTTGAGTTGGCAAACTACGTTCAGCTTCAGGTTTCAAACCGATTCGGCATCACGTTGGTGCCAGAGCCAAACCTGATTTCTTTTTAGCCGAACAACTTCTGCAAGCGCTGAATGCCCTCTAGTAGCGGGCCATCGCCTAGCGCATACGACAAACGAACGTAACCAGATGGGCCAAACGCCTCACCAGGAACCAGGGCTACCTCGGCAGCATCCAGGATGTAGTCACAGAGTTCAAGCGAGGTGTTGATCTGCTTGCCGCCCCATTCGCGACCGAGCAAACCGGTTACGTCTGAGTAAACATAGAACGCACCTTCGGGCATCGGAGCATGCCAGCCCGAAATCTTGTTCAACTCGGCAACCGCCAGCTTGCGTCGGCGGTCGAAGGCGTCGCGCATGGCGAGCACTTCATCCTGGGGTCCGGTCAAAGCGGCAAGCGCTGCCTTCTGCGAGATGTTCGACACGTTAGACGAAAGGTGTGATTGCAGGTTGCCCGCGGCCTTCATTGCGTCGAGCGGGCCGGCCATCCAGCCAAGACGCCAGCCGGTCATTGCATAAGTCTTAGCGACACCATTTACCAGGATGGTGCGGTCGATCAATTCAGGCACCGCTTCGGTAATCGAAACGGCCTTGATGCCGTCGTAGGTGAGGTTCTGGTAAATCTCGTCGGTAATAACCCACATGCCGTTTTCCCAAGCCCAGCGACCAATGGCCTCGGTCTCTTCGCGGCTGTAAACCGCACCGGTTGGGTTCGAAGGTGAAACGAAAAGCAACACCTTTGAGCGCGGGGTGCGAGCAGCTTCAAGCTGGGCGACCGTGACCTTGTAGTTTTGGTCGGCGCCGGCGAAAACCTCAACTGGAACACCACCGGCAAGGCGAATGGCCTCAGGGTAGGTAGTCCAGAACGGGGTAGGCATTAGAACCTCGTCACCCGGGTCAACCAAGGTTGCGAAAGCTTGGTAGACGGCCTGCTTGCCACCGTTGGTAACAACTACCTGGGCAGCCGAGATTTCGGTGCCCGAGTCGATGCGAGTCTTGTGCGCGATCGCCTCGCGAAGATCTGGCAAGCCGATGGCCGGCGTGTAGCGGTGGTTCTTCGGG
>CANGGK010000074.1 GCA_947453475.1 Microbacteriaceae bacterium | reverse complement strand
TATGCTAGGCTTTTCTCTCGTTGCGGTTCTCCGTGGCACGCACCTCTAGCTCAATCGGCAGAGCAACTGACTCTTAATCAGTGGGTTCTCGGTTCAAGTCCGAGGGGGTGCACGAAATCCCAGTTCCTTCTCACGAGGGCTGGGATTTTTCATTTTTGTGCCAGAGTTATCGCGTGACTTCAAAAAACGCCTTCGCCGCCATGACGGTCGATGAACAAATCGCCAGCCTGGATGCCTGCCTTGTTGAGATTCTGAACCAATATGACCTCGGCGAGTACGAAGCCGAGTCAATCAACCATGAGTTCAACTCGACCTTTAAAGTGGCTTGCGCTTCGGGCGAGATCTACGCGCTACGAATCAACGTCAACTCAACCCGCACGCTCGAAAACCTAAAGGCTGAAATCGCTTGGGTTTCACGGGTTCAATCCGTGAAAGTTCCCAAGCCGACCCCGAATCGAGACGGCTCATTTATTAGCTACGGTTGGCACGAGGCATCCCAGCGCAATCTAGCCGCAGTGCTTTACAGCTGGCTTGAGGGCGAAGAACTAGGTGATGAGCCAACCGATGGCCAGTTGCGAGCGTTAGGTGCCGCGATGGCTAAGTTGCACCTCGAGTCGGCAGAATTGACGCTGCCGGACGATGCCCAACTTCCGATCTACCAGGATGCGTTTTGGGGCGCCGAAGACTTGCTAACCTCGCCGGCTAGCGCTTTGAACGAGGAAGAAAAGCGAGTAGTCGCCGGCGTTCTAGCGAACGTGGCTGCAGCGCTTGCCGAACTCGGGGAGGGGCAACACTTGCAGCCGATTCACGCCGATCTTCATCCGTGGAATGCAATGTGGCACGAGGGCGAGATTGCCGTATTCGACTTCGATGATTCGGGTATTGGGTTGCCGATTCAGGATATTGCCACGGCTATTTATTACCTAGACACCGATGACCAGCGAGCGGCATTCCTGGCTGGTTACGAATCCATCGCGGCTTTACCAAGCTCCTCTGCCAAGCAGATGGGTTTATTGCTTTTGCATCGTCGAATCTTGTTGCTGAACTATCTGTATGAAACCAGCAACCCAGAACATGCCGAGTTAATCCCCGAATATCAGGCGGAAACCTTCAGGCGTATCTCTGTTGCCAGCGAGGGCAGTTTTTAGAGAAGGTACCTTAGTCGAACTTGTCTGACGCCAAATCCGAACAGACAAATCCAAAAGCCGAAGATGGGTCCAAAGAACCCGATTAATGGAAGTAGTGCCGTTGCTGCAATTGGCATTGAAGCTACAAACAAAATCTCGTACCAGCGGAATCTCTCGGCTAACGGACGAACGCCGAGACCCAGCCCGATAGTTAGAACTACGATCAGCGCAGTCATTGACACCCAGAGCGCGATCCATGTTGATTGACTTACGGTGTCGGGCACGCCAGCCTCAGCGGCATTCTCGATGTTTGTTCCAGCCGGGCCTCCAATTAAGCAGACCTGAATGTAAAGCCACAGGGTTAGGAGTAGTGCGCTCGTTGCCACTAGTAGTCGAGTTAGTCGATGCATTTGATGTCGATTCGATTTCAGTTCGGATTGCAGCTCGTGCTGATCTGAGTTGCTAGTGGAGCATATGGTCTTTTCGAGTCTAAATTCCAACTGACTTTGTTCGGGCTCCTTTTGCTCACATAGAAAAAGTGGCACTCGAACTGTAAAAACATTGATTGTGTGTCGGGATTGGGGTGGCCAGCTCTAGTCGTCACCGAAAGTGTTTCGGCCCAGGCGGAGTTTACCGACAACAAATCGAGACTGCCTAGGATTAGGCCACCCAAAGGGAACGTGGTGGAAAAACCTACCGTGCGACCCCACGTGGTTGGGTAAACGCTCAGAGTCGGGCTGTAAGGGCTGTCGCTCGTCCATGTTGTGTGGTCAATTAGGTTGAATCCCAGCCACGGGTCGGCCACGACTGGGTAGGCGAAATCTTTGTTTTGGTGGTCAACCACCTGAGTCAGCGTCGAACCGGAAAGTTCAAAATGAGTAGGAACAGAAACGCCTCGCGCATCAGCCGCCCAAGCGGGTGCAACGCCGGCGACGAATCGTGAGTCAGCCGTCGAAATGGATAAGCTGCCATCTCCACGGACCGATGCTTTAAAGCCTGTAGGCATTGAAATTTTGTAGGCAAATCGGGTCGGGGCCCTTCTGTCAGTAAGGATCGTCACAAATTGCAGCGAACCATCATTCTTGGATATAACAGAACTGTAGCTACCGTTTTGGTTGTCAAAAGCGGTAACGCCGTTGACTACTTTGAAGCCTCTTTCTGCCTTTCCCGCAAAAGGCAAGCCAACTTCCAGGGCATAGCCACTGGTAAGTTTCACGCGAATTTGGTCTTGGGTGTTCAAAGGGATGGCGACGGAAGATCTACCGGCCACGGTTGCAACTATCTCTTCCGATGTTGAGGTGGTGTCCGACGGATTCAAGTTGGACAAGGGGGTGGCCCCAACCTGCTCTGAAGGCGGTGTCACAGAGGAAAGCGTATTCAAAACAGCAGTTGCCTGGTTATCCTGGGCTCGCACGGGGCCACTAAGTCCGAATGAAAAAACTAGGGCGCTAAGCGTGGCGATTAAACGAGAGATGCGAGGCATTTGTATTCCTTCTGGAGGTGGCTTCGGTAGTTTTCGTCTGACATTAGCCTCGATCGAATATGTGCACAGGAAGTTATCCACAGGGGCTAGAAACCCCACTTGCAAATATTTGTCTAGTCCCCCTAGACTAAATTCATGAGCCTGCCAGCAAATCTCTCCATGGGTGCCGTAACCCTTCGGGTTGAGTACCTCGATAACATGATTGCCTACTATCGCGATGCGATCGGCCTTGACCTGATTTCACAGGTCGCTGGGTCGGCCATCCTTGGTCGCGGCACCGAGCCGTCACTGATTTTGGAATACGCGCCAGAGATGAAATACGCCGCCGAAAATCAGGCCGGCCTGTTCCATACCGCATTCCTTTTCGACACCAAGGCACAGCTTGCTTGGGCGGTAGCCTCGGTTGCCTCGAAGTATCCGGGCTCGTTCACCGGAAGTGCCGACCACCTAGTCAGCGAAGCGTTCTATTTCGATGACCCAGAGCACAACGGCGTAGAACTTTATTGGGATCACGACCGGGCCGACTGGAGTTGGAAGCACGGTCAGGTTGAAATGGGCACGTTTGGTCTCGACCCAAATGCTTACTTGCGTGACAACCTGCCACAGACCGTCGAAGATACCAGTTCGAACGTAGGTCACGTGCACTTGAGCGTTGGTTCGATTGCTCAGGCTGAAGATTTCTATGTGAATGCGCTTGGCTTTGATGTCACCATGAACTGGGGCGGCACGGCTCTATTCGTTAGCGCTGGCGGCTATCACCACCACATGGCGATGAACATTTGGAAGAGTCGCGGTGC
>CANGGK010000073.1 GCA_947453475.1 Microbacteriaceae bacterium | reverse complement strand
GTGTCTTCAAGTGCGTCACGAAGTGCGTTGCCTAGTAGAGCAAACGAACCAATGGTTAGCGAAATGACGAGCCCTGGCCAAAGAACCAACAGTGGGTTCACGAAGATGTTTCGGAAACCCTCGTTGAGCATCACACCCCAGCTGATCATCGATGAGTCGCCAAGACCCAAGAACTCAAGGCCCGATTGAATCGAAATCGCGATGCCCGAGATCATGGCCGACTGAATGATGATTGGCGCTCGAACAACTGTGAAGATGTGGCGGCTGATGATTCGCAGGTCGCTTAGCCCAGAAACTCGGGCGGCGTCAACGTAGAGTTCGTTTCGAACCGACATCACAGCTGTTCGGGTGATTCTGAAGAAGCTCGGTGTAATCAATATTCCGAAGACCACCATCGAGACGATGATCGAAGGTCCAAAGGCAGCGCGAACGGCTAGCAAGACAATGATTGACGGCAGCGACATGAGCATGTTCGCCATCCATGATGAGATTCCGTCAAACTTGCCACCATAGTAGCCAGCGATCAGACCGCTTGGCACACCGATGGTTACCGCGGTGACCACCACAACGATTGCCGAGATGAGCGTGGTTTGGGCTCCAAAGAAAATGCGAGCCAGGATGTCGCGCCCGGCACTGTCGGTGCCGAGGAAGTGTGCGCCGCCCGGGCCAACCATCAAGTTATCGGTGTCGGTTGAAGCTGGGTCGAAACCGGTTAGCAGTGGGGCGAAGATTGCAATCAGCACAACCAACGTCAAGAAGATGCTCGTGCCGAGGCCCATCGGGTTGCGAGCGATTCGCTGAATCAAGCTAAGGCGAACTAGCGGAGCACCGTGAGTTGCAGCTGCGGTAGGGGTAGTGGTCATTAGACACGCACCTTAGGGTTTAGCCAACCGTTGATCAGGTCAACGATGAGGTTTACAAGAATCACGATTACAACTGTGTAGACAACAACCCCCATCACTACCGGGGTGTCACCTTTGCTAGTGCTATCTACGGCGAGCTCTCCAAGTCCGGGTAGAGCGAAGATTGATTCGATGATCACTGCGCCACCGAGCATTCCGACGAATTGGATGCTGAGCACTGTTAGCCCTGCAGGTGCAGCGCTGCGAAGCACATGCTTGAAGAGAATCTCGCGGCGGCTGATTCCGCGGCTAGTCAGGGTGCGAACCCAATCCTTCTCAAGCACTGCCTTGATGGCCGAGCGAATCTGTTGAGCTGCCGAGGCTACCGTAGAAAGCACCAGGGCGCTGGTCGGCAAAATAAGTGATAGGAACCACTGGGCAGGGTCATCCTGGATAGGAACCCATCCGGTTGCCGGCAAGAGAGCCCAGTTGATTGCGAATAGGGTCACCAAGAAAATGGCGACTACGAAGTTTGGAACTGCGAAGCCGGCAACAGCTAGAAATTGCACGACTCGGTCGATTGCCCCACCCTTCACGGCGGCAGTCATGCCAAGGATGGTGGCCAAAAGCGCCGCGATTAGGATCGCTCCGATTACAAGAGTCATAGTGATTGGGAGGCGACTAAAGATTGTTTTGATGATTGATTCGTTGGTGAACCACGAGGTTCCAAAGTCACCCGTTACTGCGTGGGTCAACCAAGACCAGTAGCGTTCGATGATTGGCTGATCCAAGCCAAGCTCATGCTGCTTGGCCAGGATGGACTCCTGGCTAGCATCTTCGCCAAGGATGTTCATAGCCACGTTAGAGGTGCTAAAGAACATCATGAAGTAGGCGAGTGTCGAGATGATCAGCAGCAGAAGTGCTCCTGAGCCAAATCGCCTAGCGATGAATGCAATCATCTGTTTCTCCGGTTTCAATCTTTTTGGTGGTGTGACCCGAGTGGGGCGAGAGGATCGGCCATCCGCCCCACTCGGGTTGTTCAGCGACTACTTGCCGGTTGGCGCGTAGTTGTATAGGTAAGGCACAGCGTTCTGTGCCTGGTTAGCAGTCTTCACTCGCTTGCCGGTGAAGAACAACTGTGGGACGCGGTAGAACGGGATGTACCAGGCGTTCTGGGTTAGGAACTTGTTGATGATCTTCGCCTGTGCGTTCAAGTTCTTGTCGGTAGCGTCGTCCTTCAAGCTAGCCAGCGCCTTGTCGATCACTGGGTCGGTTGAGTGCAGTACGTTCCATGAACCGTTAGGGGTAGCCAACTGGTTGATAGCCACCCATGGAGTTCCCTGGAACAACTGGAAGATACCTGCTGCGTACTTGCCGGTCTTCAGTGCATTTCGGTAGTCAGCGGCTGGGGTCTGCACCCAAGTCACGTTTACACCGATCGCCTTTAGCTGGTCGCCAAGGATTGCGTTCATGGTTGGGTCTGGCCAAGCTGGCATTGTTAGATCGAAACCGCCGGTGGCGTTTCCTTCGGTAAGCAACTGCTTTGCCTTCTTGATGTCAAACGGGTAGCTCTTGTCTAGAGCAACGTCGTAAGCAGGTGAAGACTTTGCGAACGGCTGGTTGGTTAGTTCGCCCTGACCATCCTGGAGAGCCTTCAAAAGTGCTGGGCGATTGATGGCATAGGCGATTGCCTGACGTACCTTCACGTTCTTCAACTGCGGGTTGATTTTGCCGGCACGGTCGAACATTAAAAGGCCCTGCCAGTCAACGTTGTTCAAGTATTGAGTCATTCCGCGGCCCTTTGCAGTTGGCGCGGTCTTGGTGTCTAGAAGAGTTGCGTCAATCTGGCCCGAGATCATCGCGTTCAAGCGAGCGGTTACGTCAGGCATGATCTTGAAGACAATTTTCTTGAACTTGATCTTTGACTTGTCCCAGTAGTTAGGGTTCGCCGTGAAAACTTCTTGTGAGCCCGCAGATGATGATGGGTCAATGATGTAAGGACCTGAACCAACTGGGCTGGTCTTTAGACCTGCGGTGCCAAGTGCCTTCGGGCTAGCCATGTAGCTGTCGGTGGTTGACAGGTAGTAGGCAAGTTCTGGGTTCGGGTCTTTTAGTGTGATGGTGATGTGGGTTGCGTCAACAACCGCTACCGAAGCGCCGGCAAGTGTTCCCGCCTGTGGGCCGTTTCCCTTGATGAAGTTGTCAAGGTTTGCCTTGGCTGCCGTTGCATCGAAGGCTGTGCCATCGGTGAACTTAACGTCGGTGCGCAAGGTAAGCGACATCACGGTGTTGTCTGCATTGAGCTTCCATGAGGTAGCAAGGTTCGGCTTGTACTTGCCGTCTGGAGTGCGGAGGATCAGGTTGTCGTAGGCGGCCTGATATAGAGGCGCCATGTGGCCGATGTCGGCCTGGCTTGGGTCCCACGACTTCACGTCGATTAGTGCACCTAGTACTAGGTCAGTCTTGTTGGCCGCGAAAGCAGGGGCTGCGCCAGCAAGAGCCGAACCTGCAAGTGCCAAAGCTAGAACGCTGGCACCGATTCTCTTTGAGAGGTTCATTTCAATTCCTTCATTGGTAGATGTGGCATTGGCTTCACTGGGCCCTGGCGGAGGATTTTTCCAGTTCGAGATTTAGATTAGGGGACTCGGCAAGAGTTTGGCAAGCGGTTGCCACT
>CANGGK010000072.1 GCA_947453475.1 Microbacteriaceae bacterium | reverse complement strand
GGCTGCAGCGATGGCCTTCGAAGAACCTTCAGTACTCATGATGTAGTAATCTATCCCACGGTGACGTGTCCGAGCGGCCGAAGGTACTTGTCTCGAAAACAAGTGTGCGTGAAAACGCACCGAGGGTTCAAATCCCTCCGTCACCGCCAGCGCAAGAAAAGAACCCGTCGAGATAAAACTCGGCGGGTTTTTTGCGTCTCACGGTTGCCGGCGAAACCCGCGCGGGCCTGAGTTATTCACAACCCGGGTCAAAAAAGTCTGGCCGCCGGCTTTCAGTGCCACGCTTATCCCAAGCTGCGGTGAGTACTAAATTTGTGCCATCGATGATTCGGGGGTCATGCATGAAGACGAGCCAATGTGGCTTCTGGTTTCCTATCTACATAAATGAGCCTTGGGCACCATGGGTGGTCATCCCAGTTCAGATTGCCTACGTCTATCTGATTATTCGCCTGCTTCTTCAGGTGCTCCGTGTCGAAGCGCTCGTACCCGGCTGGAAGCTCTTTTGGATGGCCGTGATCTCGGGAATCCCAGTCTTCGGCCCAATCTTTTGGATTATCAGCCGACACAGTCCTAGTTGGAGAAGGAAGTGAACCAGAGGGCTTTTTGAGTGCTACTTTTGCCCAATGACTCAAATCACTGAAACCGGCTACAAGTACCGCTGGCTCGTTCTAACCGTCGTTCTGATTGCAGAAATCATGGACCTCTTCGACGCGACAATCGTCAATGTGGCCGGCCCGACTTTGGCCGAGAAGCTTGGCGCTTCAAACTCAGACCTTCAGTGGGTCATCGGCGGATACGCCCTAGCTCTAGGCTCGGGCCTCATCCTGGGTGGCCGTCTCGGTGACCGCTTCGGTCGCCGCAACATGTTCCTATTCGGCCTGGCCGGCTTCACCATCGCATCTTTGCTCTGCGCACTCGCGCCAAACATCGGCTTGCTGATCGTCCTTCGATTCGCCCAGGGCTTCCTCGGCGCGATGCTGCTACCTCAGGGCTTCGGTCTGATTCGCGAGTCTTTCCCACCAAAGGAATTCGGCAAAGCATTCGCCGCTTACGGCCCAGCCTTTGGTCTCGGCGGCATCATCGGCCCAGTGCTCGGCGGTTTCATCATCGAGGCCAACATCCTTGACCTCGGATGGCGCGCTGTGTTCCTAGTGAACCTGCCAATCGGCATCATCTCGTTCATCCTGGCTGCAAAATACCTACCAAAGTCACCGGCCGACAAGACCGTCAAAATCGACTTGCTTGGCGCAGCCCTCGTGGTCCTAGCCAGCGGCCTGCTGGTCTACCCGCTAATCAAGGGCCAGGATGCCGGTTGGCCACTATGGACCTACCTAATGCTCGCCGGTTCGCTCGTCACGTTCGGCATCTTTGCTCTGACCGAAAAGGCAACCCACAAGCGCGGCGGAACACCGCTCATCGACGCAAGCATTTTCCAGAAACGTGCCTACACCTTCGGCCTCGCTGGCTTGGGCATCTATTTCGCAGGCTTTACCGGCGTCTATCTGATTCTGACCCTGTTCTTGCAGTTTGGTGAGCGATTCACCTCTTCTGAAGCCGGCCTGGGCAACATCCCAATCGCTCTCGGCTCGGCAATCGGCGGAACCATCAGCGGTGCATTCTTGGCCGACAAAATCGGTGGCCGCTTCACACTGCAGATCGGCGCACTGATTCAGCTAGTCGGAGTTGGTTTGATGTGGCTGGCGGTTCCATCGTTGGCAAACTTCTCAATCTGGCAGCTAGTGCCAGCACTCGTGATTTCGGGCATCGGCACCGGCATGATCGCCGCCCCAATCTTCGACACCGTGCTCAGCACCGTCGAGCCAGGCCAGTCTGGTTCGGCAAGTGGTGTGCTCTCAGCGGTTCAGTCGGTTTCGTCTTCGGTTGGCGTTGCCATCTTCGGCACCGTCTTCTTTCACTTCGCAACCCTCGGTCAGGCAGACGCCGGTTTCAGAAATGCACTGATTGTGCAGCTCGTCTTGCTCGCACTATTTGCCGTGGTTTCGGTGGCTCTGCCAAAGCGAGCCAGTCACTAGTTAGCCGCGAACCACTCGCTGGCTACCAACAGAGCGACCTAGGATGGCAATATGCCAAAACTTGAACTGAATGACGACCAACTAATCATTCGACTTACCCCGGGTGACAAGCTGGCCGCGTTTCACGGTGATGTAAAGATCAACGGGGTCGCCATCCGTGGCGCAGCCGTCGCAAACAAAAACTGGTGGACCACACTAGGTTTGCGAATCGGCACCGGCCTACCGGGTCTAATCATCGCGGGCACCTTCATCAAAAAGGGCGACCGCGCCTTTGTTAGCTGGACCCGCAAGGCAGGGCTACCGCTCGAGATCACCTTGGCCGCCAAAATGCACCCGAGTGCTCGCGGCACCCAGTTCACCCGCATCCTGGTTGGCGTAGAAGACGCACAAGGATGGGCCGACAAGATCAACGACGCCATCGTCGCCTGCTAATGCAGACCCAACCCGTAGCTATCGTCGGAGTTCACCTTGCCAAGAAGGGCCTTGGTGGCTGCGACCTAAAGCGCGTTAGCCGGCAGAAAGCCAAGTTCAAGGGCCTCGGTATGGCCCTGAAGGCTGAATTCAACCTCGAACTCGAAACCGAGGCTTCGAGCACCGGCCGTGAACCCTGCGTGCTTGCAAAATTCGAAGACGGCACAACCTCTCTAATCTTGGATGCCCGAGACCTGGCAACCATCGATGGGTCGTTCGAGCGGTTCGAAAAAACCCTCCGCGGCAAGCTCTTTTTGTTCTTTTAGCACCAATCTCATTTTTCTGTGCGATTTCCCAGAAAAATTGTTTACAACCTTTTCCCAATCGTTATAGACTGAACCTTTGCTCCCAAACACCCCGCATGCATATTTTGGCTGCGCGCGTGACCGCATATTTTGGCGTCACAGGTTTTAGGTTGCGATTTTTCACCCATCTATTCATTGAGTCGCGATTAATGAATAGCAGTATTCCTTGGAGGAACATTGGCTGCGAAGAACGCAAAAACCATCAAGAACGACCGCCTCGCTAAGAGACTTTCATTTGCAAAGTCACCAGAGCCGATCGAACTACCAGACCTACTAAGCCTGCAGACCGAGAGCTTTGACTGGCTCGTCGGCGCACCTGCTTGGCGTGAGAAAGAGGGCCCGTCTGCAAAGACCGGTCTAGAGGAGATCTTCGAAGAGATCTCTCCGATCGAAGACTCAGCCAACTCGTCGCAGGACGCCAAGATGGGCTTGACCTTCGGTCAGCCTGAGCTTTACGACCCTTCATACACTCCAGACGAGTGCAAGACCAAGGGCAAGTCATACACCCAGCCGCTTTACATCAAGGCCGAGTTCACCAACTACCTAACCGGTGAAATCAAGTCACAGACCGTCTTCATGGGTGACTTCCCGGTTATGACCGAAAAGGGCACCTTCGTTATCAACGGCACCGAGCGTGTTGTTGTTTCGCAGCTTGTTCGCTCACCTGGTGTTTACTTCTCTGTTTCAACCAACACCACCGGTAACCTCGACGTTCGTAACAACAAGGCTCAGATCATCCCTAG
>CANGGK010000071.1 GCA_947453475.1 Microbacteriaceae bacterium | reverse complement strand
GCACCGGCACCCATGATGTCGTTGATGATGTTGAAGGTCTCGCCGATTGAAACCTCGAAGCCAACACCGAGGTTGGTGACCTCGCCGAATCCGGTGGTCGCGTGCAGAGCCTTTTCGAAGCCCTTTGCGGTGTCGGTCACGTAGGTGAAGTCGCGGGTCGGGGTCAATGCGCCAAGGTTGATGGTCTTCATGCCCGAAGCAAGCTGAGAAATGATGGTTGGAATAACCGCGCGAGCCGACTGGCGTGGGCCATAGGTGTTGAACGGGCGAATGGTGATGGTTGGCAACTCGAATGAGCTGTAGAACGACTTCACCATCATGTCGGCACCAATCTTGGTGGCCGAGTATGGGCTCTGGCCCTGAAGCACGTGACCTTCGTCCATCGGCACATACTGAGCGGTGCCGTAAACCTCTGAGGTTGAGGTGTGAATGAAGCGTGAAACACCGGCATCGCGAGCCGCGTTCAAAAGATTCAAAGTGCCTTGGATGTTGGTCTGCACATACATGTCAGGGGCAACGTATGAGAACGGAATCGCGATTAGCGCGGCGAGGTGCAAGATTGCATCCTGGCCCTTGACCAACTGAGCCATGTGATATGGGTCACGGATGTCGCCCATCACGATCTCCATCTGAGACTTAACCTCAGGTGAGATGGTGTCTAGCCAGCCGTGCGAACCGATTGAGTTGTAAATGCACAGGGCTTTTACCTGGTGGCCGGCGCGAACCAGCTCTTCTGCTAGGTGTGAACCGATAAAACCATCTGCGCCAGTAAGAAAGACCTTCATAGGGGTCAAGTTTACCGGCAGAACCGAGATTTATTGGTTTAAATCAAAGCCTCGGCAAGCTCGAGAACGGCAATCGCATCTGCCAAACTGGCCGATTTGAAGGTGGCTGGGTCTGCCCCGCCAACCATTGCCGCCAATTCACGCATCTGCCCAACGAAGCCAGGCTTGAAATCGAGGTCATCCCTTGCGATTTCGAAGGCTCCGGCCTTGTTAGCAACATAGTGGCGAAGCGGCAAAGCCTCGGTAGGTTCAATCACCGAGACGCCGTCGAACTCTGTGTAGAACTCGATTGGTCGCAGGGCCGCTGAGCGCCCGTTGGTGTGGATGTCTACGAAGTAGTTGGAAGGCGAGCCAAAGGTGACGATTAGCGTGCCAGAGGCCGCAACTCTCGCGCTTTCGGTGCCCCCAGCAGAGACCACTGCGGCACGCGAGAAGATTCCGTTCTCGCCGTTGACGTCGTCGGCGTTTAGCTTGGCCACCGAGCCGACTTCGAGGTCGCCAAAGAGATAGCGAAGCAGGTCGAGCACGTGAACGGTGTTCGATAGCAAGATCTCGCGCTTTTTGCCGCTGAGCATCGCGGTTGTCCACGAAGCCTCGGGAATCGAAGCGGTGAAGGTGGCCATACCGGCAGACTCAATCAGCTCTTTGGCAGCGGCGGTTGACGAATAGTGGCGGCGGTTGTAGCCAACCAGAATGCGGCCGGCGTTGCGGTGCGAGGCCAGCGCCTTCAAATCGGCCGACGCATAGGCGCCAGGTTTTTCGCTCAAAATTGGCAGCCCGGTTTCAAGGGCGGCAGCCAGGATGCCAGGGGTTGCCCCGGTCTCAGGGCCAATCAGAAGCGCGTTGACGTCGGCAGCCAAAACTGCCTGCCAGTCGGCACCGGCAACGGCACCGTAGCGCTCGGCAAGTGCCGCGGTCTTCTCAGAACCGGCACGAGACCCGATGATGGCGATTTCGAAACCGGCGGCCTTGGCAGCATCCAAGTGAAACGGAATGATGCTGCCCGAGCCAATGACGCCAAGTTTCAAACTCAAGAAATGCTCCAGTGCTTGGTGATGTCGACGATTGATTCGTCAACCGGCAAGGTCAAGCGCTGGCCGAGCTCGGATGCGTGCAAGGCCGCCAGCAAGTCTTCGGCGGTGCGAGAACCCTCGGTGGTGCCGGCCTCGGCGATTACCGAGTCGTAAAGTGCGGTCATGCCGGTGCGGCCATCAGGGGTAAGCCAAAGGTTGCCGCGGAAAACCTCGTTTAGCGCATAACCGGTGCGGGTTACCGCCGGGTACTGCTCAATCTCGGCCGGGTTGCGCAGGCGCAGCGCGAAGTCGCCGTTTGGCAGCATCTCACCCTCGGCATCGCGCCAATAGAACTTCACGTTTTCGGTCACGGCCGACTGGTTTAAGAACACGCAGTTGAATCGCTTGCCGCCGGCATAGTTGTAGTTCACCGAACCCTCGTAGAACGCCAGCGATGCGTGGCGCGGGTTGATGTTTTGGTTGGCCAAATCGGCGGTAACCGAGGTTGGGTGCGAACCGAAAAGAACGGTGGCTAGGTCGAGGTAGTGGATGCCGTTGGTGGCGATGCAGCGAGCGCCACCGGTTACGGTCACGCCGACCAGTTCGCCCAGATTGTGCTTCACAGCAACATCAAGGATGCCCTGCGGCAGGCCAGAATAGCGACGGGTCAGGTTGATCCAGAGCTTGCCACCGGCGCGGTCTACCTCGCCCAGGATGTCGCGAGCGTCAGCAATCGAGTCGGCCAGCGGCTTTTCTACGATGAAGTTTTTCTGCCCGGCCGCCTGCAGCTGACGAATGGTTGGCACGTGATCTGGCCCCCAGTTAGCAACGGTGGCAACGTGGAATGGCACCTGCGAAAGAACCTCGTCTACCGAGTTGGCAATCTCGACCTTGGCAACACCAACGCGCTCGCCCTCGGCGATCGCCCAGGCCAATGCCTCTTCAGAGATGTCGACAACGACAACGGTCTCAAATTTTGGCAGCATCTCTTGAAGATGCTTTTTACCAATCGAACCGCAACCAACTAACAGGGCATTTTTAGACATGCAACCAGTCTAAATGTTGGGCTTGACGAATGGCCCGAGGCCTAGGCCTGAAAGCGCTTGACCTCTTCGGCAAAGGCGCGGCCAAGGGCAACCGAGCGCTCTTGGTGCAAACGCCAGTTCTTGGTGGTTAGGGCCACCTGTTCGGCTGGCACATTGCCGGCCTTGGCAAAGGCCTTCGGGTAGGTGGCAATCCAGCCGAGCATGGTCGGCAGGTTCAACTCGATGTGAAACTGGGTTCCCCAGGCATTCTTGCCAACTCGAAACGCCTGATTCATGCCGTTGGCAGTGCCCAGGATGGTGACATCGCGCCCGCCGGTAGATGAAGACTCAGGGTTTATGCGTCCGGTCGAAGTAGGCCAATTGAAAGTGTCGTAGTGGTACTGAATGACCTCTGGTTCTGGGCCAAGCACCGACATCAGGGGGTCTTCGGCTGCGGCTTCGGTCATCTCCACCGAATACCAGCCCACCTCGGGCGCACCAGATTTGCCAACTTCTGCACCGGCAACCGAAGCCAATAACTGCGAGCCAAAGCAAAGCCCGAGCACCGGCATTTCTACCTCTAGCGCGCTCTCGATTAGTTTGCGCTCAACCGGCATCCAAGCAACTGAAGCTTCTTCTTCAACACCGGCGAATGCGCCGAGCGAGACCAACCCAGAGAAGCCGTCGAGCGAATCGACCGGCGCCGGCGTCTTCTCAACGTGCCACTGAACAATCTCGAGGCCAGCCTCAAGAAACGGTGCTGCAAGGTCGTTTAGGTTGTCGTCGTCATTGTGCTGAATGACCAG
>CANGGK010000070.1 GCA_947453475.1 Microbacteriaceae bacterium | reverse complement strand
TGGCGGTGACGGAGGGATTTGAACCCTCGGTGCGTTTTCACGCACACTTGTTTTCGAGACAAGTACCTTCGGCCGCTCGGACACGTCACCGTGGGATAGATTACTACATCATGAGTACTGAAGGTTCTTCGAAGGCCATCGCTGCAGCCCTTGCAGCCAACGTTGGCATTGCCATCACCAAGTTCGTCGCCGCCGGCATCTCTGGCTCGGCATCGATGTTTGCCGAAGCGATCCACTCGGTCGCAGACTCGGGCAACCAGCTGCTGCTAATCGTCGGGGGCAAGCGCAGTCGTCGCGAGGCAACCGAGGCTCACCCATTTGGTTACGGACGCAGTCGTTACATCTATGCATTCATGGTTTCGATTGTGTTGTTCTCAATCGGCGGTCTGTTCTCGGTGATGGAGGGAATCGCAAAGCTGCAGGAACCTCACGAACTTGAAGCAGCCTGGTTGCCGCTCAGCGTGCTCGGAGTCTCGATTGTGCTTGAAAGCTTCAGCCTTCGCACCGCCCTTCGCGCGGCCAAAGAAGAACGCGGCGCACAAAGCCTGACCCAGTTCATCCGTCACGCAAAGTCACCTGAACTGCCTGTCGTAATGCTCGAAGACATGGCTGCGTTGCTCGGTCTGGCCCTAGCCTTCGCGGGCGTTGGCCTAACCGTCATAACCGGCAACCCAATCTTCGATGCAATCGGCACACTTGCCATCGGTGTCTTGCTGGTCGCGGTCGCCGTCATCCTTGGTGCTGAGACTTCATCGTTGCTAATCGGTGAAGGTGCTACCGCTGGCGACACCACGAAGATTCGCGAGGCTCTTGCCGGCTCAAACGGCGTTGCCTCGGTGATTCACATGAAGACCCTTTACCTGGGCCCGGATGAATTGATGCTCGCCGCAAAGATTGGCGTGAACCCTTCGGCGAGCGCGCAGGAGATTGCCAAGGTTATCGATGATGCCGAGGTGGCTGTTCGCGCGGCGGTTCCGGCTACTCGCGTGATCTACATCGAGCCTGACATTACGCGCGAGGATTGAGCATGGCGCAAAGAATCTGAGAAGCTATCTCAGATTCGCGACAGGCTATCCGAATCTTGAACGCAAACGCCTCTAACTAAGCCCCAGTAGTCGAGCAAGGTCTTGCGTCGTTTCGGCAACCGCGTCGGCTTGCCCCCATTCAGACTCGTCACCGCTACCCCACTTAACCAGGATGACCTCGATGCCGTGTTCACGCGCACCCTCTACGTCATGGATGCGGTCGCCAACCAACACCACCCGTGATAGGTCTGCATCGAGCAGCTCTAACTCGGCGAGCGCATAGGTAATCACGTCGGCCTTGGTGCTGCGATAGCCGTCGTTAGATGCGGTGCCTAGTACCTCGAAGAGGTGCAAGAAGTCGAAATGTTCGCCGACTATCTGCACGCCCGATAATCCCTTGGATGTTGCCAGAGAATTGAACTTGCCCTGGGCTTTGCTGGCGGCAATGACATCCAAGATGCCTTCGAAGACGTCAGCCTCAAGCGCACCGCCGCCCTGAATGTAACGCTCACGATAGATGGCTTTGGCGCGCTCGGCCTCGGCACGGTCTCCCCCGCAGATTGCGATAAACGAATCGAGCAGCGGTGGGCCGATGTATTGGTTGAGGTCTTCGCGAGCTAGGCGTGGCAGGCCGAGGGCATCGAGAGTGTGATTGAAAGAGTTGAAGATGCCGGCGCGTGAATCGATGATGGTTCCATCGAGATCCCATAGCACCGTTGTATAGGTCATCGCTTTGCCTGAAAGAACTCGCGAATCTGTGCAGAGCACTCGGCTTCGAGCACACCGGGGATAACTTCTACCGGAGCACCGAGGCGGCCGTCGCGCAAGAGGTCATAGAGCGACCCGGATGCGCCTACCCGCTCATCCCAAGCACCAAACACAACGCGCGGAATTCTGGAGGCCACGATTGCACCTGCACACATGACGCATGGTTCGAGGGTGACCACCAGTGTGCAGCCCTCGAGACGCCAATCTTCGAGTTTGGCGGTTGCCTCGCGGATGGCAATGATTTCTGCGTGACCGGTCGGGTCATGCGTGACTTCGCGATTGTTGTGAGCGACGGCGATGATCTCGTGATTTTCATCCAGGATGATTGCCCCGATGGGAACATCCGTGCCCGATTTGGCGGCTTCGGCGAGCGCAATCTGCATAAGCGATTCGTAATTCATGGGCACCTCCCTTAGGTCGTTCGTTTGGGTTAGATTTAGCCTATGCGAGTTCACATTGCCGACCACCCACTGATCACCCACAAAATCACCGTGCTGCGTGACAAAAACACGCCTTCGCCGGTTTTCCGCCAGTTGGTCGAAGAACTTGTGACCTTGCTCGCTTACGAGGCAACCCGTGATGTTCGGGTCGACTCGGTGACCGTTGAGACCCCGGTGACTTCGGCTCAGGGTGTTCGACTTTCGCGCCCGCGCCCGATTGTGATTCCGATTCTTCGCGCTGGTCTCGGCATGCTCGAGGGCATCGTCAAGTTGTTGCCGACAGCCGAGGTTGGCTTTTTGGGCATCAAGCGCGACGAGGAGACTCTGCAGCCTTACACGTATGCCAACCGCCTTCCTGATGACCTAACCGGCCGCCAGGTGTTCATCATCGACCCGATGTTGGCCACAGGTGGAACCCTTATCGACTCGATCGACTACGTCTTTGAACGCGGAGCTACCGAAGTGACCTGCATTTGTTTGCTGGGTGCGCCTGAGGGGCTTGCGGCGGTAGAGGCCCACGTTGACGGCAAGGATGTGCGAATCGTGCTCGGTGCTCTCGACGAGAAGTTGAACGAGCACGGCTACATCGTGCCTGGTCTCGGCGACGCGGGCGACCGCCTCTACGGCATCGCCCAGTAACATCAACGCGCCGTAAAGGCCCCTGCCCCCTAGAAAGTCTTTAACGCGAAAAATAGTGGTCGGCATCTGGCTGGCTAAATGGCAGGGTGACCACGCGTTTTCCATTCATTTTCAGCCGATTTTAATAGGGCAAAAAGCATCGATTTGAGCTTGAAGTTATGCACGGGTTGAAACGGCACTGAGTTTTCCACAATCTCGGCAGACACAGAGATTTCCCCTTGGTTCCCGGTTGAATCTTGTTATGTCCTACCTCGCCTATCCGCCACGGTTGCAAATTGAATTTTCAGAGAATGTTGCCCAACTGATCAATCTGACACTGAAGATCAAAAACGAAGTGGCAATAAATAAAAATGAATTCACCAAGCACCTGGCGAAGGCAGGTAGGGCACCCACCCGCTTCAAGTCAATACCCGACGCACGGGCTTCACTGCTCGGCAAACAAACCAGAAAATCCCGAATCTGGGTGTCGATGGTGGGAGTCCCAACCTGGGATGATCCAGCTGAAATGGATGCCGCCGAGAAGTTTGAGCTTCAGACTGAAATTCTTCGAAACCTTGAAGCGCTGTTTTTAGTTCTCCAGAGCGGAGCGATATGTCCGCTAACGAAAGTGACGACGCTTCAAAAAGTTCTGGCGCGAAGGCCGGTTTTATCAATTCGGCAGCTCTCGGAAGATGCCTTGATCAATGAGAGCACTGCAAAGCGCTGGTTGAAGAAACTCGAGGGGCAGGGTGTTCTGTCTAGTCATCTCAAGGATGGGCAGCGACAATTCGTAAACGAGGGCCTCGTTGAGATCATGAACCGGTATGTATAGTCGCCAGACGCTCAAAACCCCGCGTTTTGCCAGGGCAAAATCTGCTGATTATGAATGGTTGTGGGCAC
>CANGGK010000069.1 GCA_947453475.1 Microbacteriaceae bacterium | reverse complement strand
GTCTGGCTCGAAGCTGATCAGGCAGTACGTCAAGCACGGATTGCGGCGCGCAATGCCGAAGGCGATGGCGACGGTTCTTGGTTCGCGATGTGGACTGCTCAAGAGGCCGACTTCTACGCCAGAGAAAAGTCGGAAGAAATCGCCCACCTGGTGCTAGCCGCTAACTAAGCGGCCTCGGCAGTGTCTGTGGCCAGGTATAAACTCGAAGTAAAACTTGGGGGTATCTTGAAAAAGCACTTATTGATTGCGTTAGCGCTCTTGTTGTCGCTAATCGCGCCGGCTGCACCTGCTAGTGCCTGGGATCCTCAGCCGAATAATCCCTTTCCCGGGGTAGCTTTTGGAGCCGAGGTTCCTGGTTACTCGAAAACAATTGTGTGCAGCGATACACCTCAAATACCTGACGATTGCGTGCGTAGTGGAGGTGGGCAGGCTAACTGCCCCGAGTGGACGGCCAACGACATCACATGGACTTACCGCTCAGACGGTTCGGTTTCATCTCTGGTTTCTTGGTGTCGAAACAGTTGGACACCGCCTTCTTCCGCGGCTGATGACGAAGACTTCAGAAATCGGCAAAACATCGCAATGGCAGAAGCAACCGCTCTTTCCCAAGCCTGGAACAACGCTCATCCCGGTCAGCAAAAGTGTTTTCAGTGGGGCCCGATTGTTCACGCAAATGGTATTAGCGTGAGTTCGGGTGGCGTTTGCGCCAACCCGGTCGCGGCACCCTTGGGCAATAGCAGCGACTCACAAGACAGCACCGATCCGGTTGCGACCAGCACCGATTCTCGAGACGTTCGCGATTCGAATGCGCTTCCTGCGGTTGATCTCACACAATTCGGCATTGGCAAGCCTTTCACCAAGGTAGTGCTTGGCAACCTAACGTTGGCCGATTGCCCAAGTGGTTATCAGGCAGCTTCGAATCCGATTTACGGTATCTGGAATTCAACCGGCACCGAATGTTGGCCTACCGCAGCTTGGGCAGCCTATAGCGTTGGCGGTGCAACGTGGACAGCCTTCAAAGACGCAAATATCTCAGAAGAAGACAAGCAGGCTCAGTCTCTGGACATCCAGTTGAATCGAATAAAGGCGCTCGCTTTGAATCAAGCCCAACAACTGTCAAACGATCACATCGGCGAGAACGTCTGCGTGCCATGGACATACGGAACTTTGTCTGGAAGCGAATGTGCCTACATTCCCTTTCAAAATGGCTCGGCTAGAGACGTGCCCGTTTACCTTGCAAGCGATTCGGTGACGTCGGATTCCAAACAGAACTTCGCGGGCACAGTCGTTCAGCTACAGGAGGCGGTCAAGAGCATCGTCGATGACCCGAAGCTGGCCCAAGCCATCACTTCAACATTGAACAGATTTGCAGCCCTTTTCAAGCGCATCATCAAGTCTGGAACGGCTATCCCCAGTGATAAATCTTTCAAATCAATTGCCAGATCGAACAGCCCTGCAGTTTGTTCAATTTCAAATTCGCGCGTGCTTGTCAAGAAATCAGGCGTGTGCAACATAAAGTACACAGTCACCTACGCAATTGACTTGTCCGGTGACGCTCTTGACTCGACAAATCACTTTGTCCTGAGTGGAAAAATAAAGGTTAAGAAGTAGGGCGCCTAGACCTTGCGGTTGCGCAGCCAGGTACGAATGCCGGCGATGATCGAGGCCAGGATGAAGAACGCGGCGATTCCATACGAAGCACTTTTTACGGCCGGGATGGTTGCCGCGAAATAACCGGCGAGGGTAAGCCCGGTTCCCCAGGCAAGAGCGCCGACTGCGTTAGCGCTGAAGAACTTGTAGTAGTTCATCTTTGAGATGCCGGCGATGGCTGGCACAAATACTCGAGCCCAAGGCATGAATCGTGAAATGACCACGGCCCACCAACCCCAGCCGGTGTAGAACTTCTCTGACTTTGCGATTGCCGAGTGAAGCCAAGCGCCCTTGCGCTTATCCAAGTATGGGCGGCCAAAATGACGGCCGAGTGTGTAACCAACCTGGTCGCCAAGCCAAGCCGAAACGCCGACTCCGATGGCCATTACCCAGATGTTGACCTGACCCGCAACCGCGTGGGTTCCGGCGCCTCCAGCGGCGACGAGGCCGGCTGCAAAAACCAGGGAGTCTCCCGTGATGAACGGAACGAAGGCGCCAACAAAGAGCCCGGTGCCAGCAAAAACCAAACCCCAAACCACGATGTAGAACAAAATCGGGCCAGTCTGGGCATACCAGCCGCTGATCTGGTCAGAAATTGAAAGGTGGATGATTGGGGTCATGGTTTAAGCCTAAGCCAGCCGAGGGTGCCATTATTCCGTCGGCAGAAACCTGACGGGATGCTGTGAGAATAGCCGATGGTCTGGGCAATGGAATCGGCCAGGCGTATCATCAAGGTGAAGGTCAACAATCCTTCGTGGGAGGTGTCAAATGATCAAGAACAACTCATGCAACTGTGGCGACAACTGCAAGTGCTCAGGCAAGACTGAGTCAAAGGGCGGCTGCTGCTAGTCAGAGCACTCAAAGAAAAACCCCGGCCATCTCTGGTCGGGGTTTTTCTTTGCCCGGGTTCGCAACAAGTGCGATCGAACGTGAAGTTTGAAACTTACGCTGGCATTCCGTGCAGAACAATGTCGGCTAGGTCAACACGGGTGCGTGGTGCAATCTCGCGCTCGTGAAGTGGGCCTTCAAGCTTGTCGGCTGAATCGATCTTGCCGATAGCAATGACGGTGATGATTTCGAAGTCTTCGTGTAGGTCAAGAGCGGCTGCAGCTGCAGCCTTGTCTAGGCCAGCCATCTGGTGGGTGTAAAGACCAAGTGCCTGAGCCTGGGTCACTAGGTTACCGACCTGAAGGCCTGCGTCATACTGAGCGAAAACGGCTGGGCTGCCATCCTGGTTGACCTTGCTTACAGAAACCACGATTAGTGCTGAAGCGGTTGGGCCCCAGGCTGCGTTCCATGAAGCAAGTGCCGGTGCAACCGCTGCGTGAAGCTCGGTGCCACGGGCAAGCACTGAGAAACGTGCTGGAGTCGAGTTGTTTGAAGTGGTTGCCCAACGAGCAGCCTCAAGAACTGAGATGGTCTCATCCTTGGTAAGTAGGTAGGTCTCGTTGAATGAACGAGGTGACCAGCGCTCTGCCAAGACTGGCAAGATTGGCGCTGCGGTGATTGCAGTTTTTGACATGCTTTGAATACCTTTTGTCTAGTGGGGGTTTACTAAGCATAGCAGGTAGGCTGGCAAAATGTCACGTCGAGGTCTTTATTTATTTCTTGCCATTGGTCTAGCCTGGGGCGTCCCCTACTTCTTTCTCGCGGTAGCCGGCAAGGATTTCTCGACCCCGACCATCATCTTCAGCCGAGTAACCATCGGCGCTCTTATCTTGGTGCCGCTTGCCATAAAGCGCGGGGCCCTGAAGCCCGCTCTCAAGGCCTGGCCTTGGGTGCTGTCGTTCGCAGCCATCGAAATGATCGGCCCTTGGTTCATGCTTACCGAAGCCGAACGCCACGTGCCATCCGGGCTTGCCGGGTTGATGATTGCAACGGTTCCGATTTTCGGAATGCTGATTGCCTACTTCTTTCAGGGCGATAAGTCGGTTCGCCACCCCAAGACGCTTGCCGGTTTGGCGATTGGTTTTGCTGGCGTGGTTCTTCTGGTTGGCATCGACTCGATCACCGGCACTTTCCAGCCGATTTATCTGCTGATGCTCGTTCTCGCCGCACTCGGATACGCGGTTGCACCGGCGATTGCCAATGCAAAGCTGCAGGGTGTTCCGACGGTGGGTGTGATTGGGCTTTCGCTGTCAATGGTGGCGGCGTTCTATGCAATTCCGGCAATCAGCGCCCTCCCAGGTGAGATTGCAGCAGGCCCGCAGTGGACCTCGGTTGG
>CANGGK010000068.1 GCA_947453475.1 Microbacteriaceae bacterium | reverse complement strand
TGTGTGCGTCGAGAGCAATGCCCGCGTTGCCGGGGGCGACGATTAGGTCATCCTTGGCGGTGCCGGTGCGCAGAAGCGCCTTAACGATTGCGTGCTCGCGGGCGCCCGCGCCCAAAACTAGAATCTTCACCCCCTAAGTTTACCCGAGGTGCCGATTGCCTGCTTGGGTCGGGTGCTCAACGGATAGGTTGGGTGGTGTCGGTTGACTTAGCGACTAGTGCCCGGTGACCATGTTGATGAGTAGCCAAACCGAGACGCCCAAGATCATGTATCCGCCGACGGTCACGATGGCTTGCAGGCGCTTCGGTTCGTTGAGAATCCAGGTGCGAACGGCGGCTGCGGCGAGCACATACATTGCGTCGCTCAGCACGCCGACCACCTCAAAGATCATGCCGAGTAGCAAGAACTGAATCACAAAATTTCCGGCCGGGTTGATGAACTGCGGAAGCACTGCGGTGAAGAAAACCGCGGTCTTCGGGTTGCTCAACCCGACAAAGAAGCCCTCGCGAAAAATCTGACCCAGCGATTTCTTAGTGTCACTCGAGCTCATGATGTTGGCATGCTGCTTGCTCGCGCCGCGAACGGTTTTGTATCCCAGGTAGCCAAGGTAGAGCACGCCACCAATTTTGATTACCTCTAATAACCAAGGCAGTGCGGTGACCAGGCCGTAGAGGCCGAAGGCGGTGCCGACCACCCAAACGCTCGTGCCCATCGCGTTGGCGACCACGGTAACCAACCCGGATGAACGGCCAAGCGCAAGCGTGCGGCCAATCGCAAAAACCACGCTCGGCCCAGGAATCAAAATGATCACCAAGGCGGTGATCATAAATGTGATCATGGCGGCAAGCGTAGGCATGACTTCAGTCTAGAAGATGAAGTTTTATGATTGCCCTTATGGGGATTCAAGAGTCAGCCAGGCCGAAAGCGCCTCAAGAGGGCCGCAAAGCTGCATATTTTGCGAGAAACGAAGCTGCACTCCTGAAAGCGACCCAAGAGGTTCTTGCCGAAGTCGGTTGGTCTGCAAAGATTGCCGATGTTTCGAAGGCAGCCGATGTAGCTGCCAGCACTATCTATATGCACTTCGATAACAAGGATGCCCTCTTCGAAGCTGCGGTTGTTGCCGGAATGCAGGAGTGGGAGAGTTGGGCCCTGGCGCAACTGGAAGGCGTCTCGGACCCTTTTGAATCACTTGTCGCACCGATGCGCATTTTTGTGAGGATTGGCGAGACTCATGAACTTTTCGGCCGAATCGTGGCAAAAAACCTGAGTCACCTATCTGAGCGCCTGCCGCTAATTGCAACCGGCTTGTTGGCGCACGTTCGTGAGCTGGCCGCTGCCGGTTTCTTGAATGTCGATTACGTAGAAAAGCGAGTTTCAAATTTGAGTGCCGTGCTCGTGAACACTCTGCAGCGTCAGCTCACCATTGCCGATTTGAAAGTTGCCGACGCCGATCTAGCCATTCGGATTGCCCTGCCAATGATCGGCATTTCAGAAACAGAGGCGGCTCGCCTAATCGCCCTGCCACTCACTTTGAACAAGCCCGTCGAGAAGGTCGAGTAGCCAAATTGGCTCGACGCAGAATCAAGGCCGAGGTTGGTATGGCCGCCGTGCGCGCAGTTCAGTCAGCGCCAGGTTCGGTCGCCGCCGACATAGCCACCGCGGTTCGCTTCTTGCTTGAGGAATTGGCCGAAGTTGCCCCCGGAAACTCCGTGGAAGTTCGGGTGCCGCCGCTAGGTGCAACCCAATGCATCGAAGGCCCTCGTCACACGCGAGGAACCCCGCCGAATGTAGTAGAGATGTCGCCAGAAACCTGGTTTGCGGTGGCAACGGGTTCGCTTAGCTGGGATGACGCAGTTGCTGCCGGAAGAGTCTCGGCTTCGGGAACCCGCGCCGACCTTGCCGAAGTTTTGCCGCTAAGAGTCGCGTCGACTACTTAGCTAGCGCGTCGACATCCTTGTGTTTCAAAGTGACGGCAACCTTGGTGGTTGAAGACTTTGGCGGCTTGCGGTTGTAAAGCCAGACCGCGAAGGCAACGTAAAGAATCCAGGTGATGGCCGATAGCCAGCTGGTCTGTGCGTTGAAGTTGAAAATACCCTTGGCGAGTGCGCCAAACCAGCTATCTTCAGAGATGGTCGCCGATAGGTCGAACGCGGTGCCCAGGCTAACCGGCACAACACCTGCTTCGGCTAGGTCGCTGACGCCGTACGAAAGTACACCAGCGGCCACCAAAATCAAGAAGTAGCTGGTGACGCTGAAGAAGCGGCGCATATTGATTTTGATTGCGCGACGGTAAAGCAAGAATCCGATAGCCGAAGAAGCCAATATGCCCAGTGTGAAACCAACGACCGGGCCAACCGTTGAACCGGCAGCCTGCACAGCCGTGAAGAAGAAGAATGTGGTCTCGATGCCCTCGCGAGCAACCGATGCGAATGCCATCAGCGAAACAGCTAGTGCGCCACCAACAGCCGCAGTTTCAAGTTTGCCTTCGAGCTCGGCATTCATCTTCTTGCCTGCGTTGCGCATCCAGACGATCATCCAGGTAACCAAGCCGACCGCCAAGACCGACATCGAGCCGGCGAAGATTTCTTCGGCGTGAGGGTTAACGTGCAAAGAGACGGTGGTGAAAGTTAGCAGTGCACCGAGGGCGATGCTCACAACGATTGCCGAGAAGACTCCGACCCACACGAACTTGATGCTCTTGAGTCGATTGGTTCGAACCAAATAGGTAATCAGAATGCTCACCACGAGGGCAGCTTCGAGCCCTTCGCGCAGGCCGATCAACAGGTTTGAGATCAATTTTCAGCTTTCGTTGGATGTTGTCTGGCTTAGGTTAGGCTACCCTAACTAACTCCAACCTGTCAATGATTATTTCAAGCACCGACGGGCCGAGAGCCCCATTGCCACCGCCAGGTCGACCTTGCCGAACTAGCTCTTGATCTCATCCTTTTTGGTCACGCTCAGGAAGGCGACCGAAAACAGAATCAGCGTCAAGAATATGTAGCTGGTGTTGTTTGGGCCGAGGCCAAAACCGCCGTCTTTAGGTGACTGAGAAAGCAGGTCTCCCAGAGATGCGCCGAGCGGGCGGGTAAGGATGTAGCAGATCCAGAAGCCGGTAACCTCGCTGACCAGACCGCGCTTCCAAAGCAATACCACGATTGCGATGCCACCGGCAAAGATGGCCAACGACCACGCAAACCCAAGGTTGAATGACTCGGCGAACTGGTCGCCGGCAGAGGTGCCGAGGGCAAAGGTGAACAAGATTGCCAGCCAATAGAAGGCCTCGCGCTTGCGAGTCTTGATCGATTTCATTGCCAGTGTGCGCTCGCTGCGGTACCAAATCGCAAATACGGCAATTAGTGCGACACCGAAGACCAGGGTGGTCACCCAGAGCTCAACACCGAGCCCGTCGTGCAGGTTATCCGTGATTAGTGTGCCGGCTACCGAAATTAACACGATGGTTAGCCAGTAAATAACTGGGATGTAGCGGCGAACCGAGAACTGAATAATCAACATGATGACCAGAGCCGACCCCATGATGGCCGAGATAACTTGAAGCCCCTGAGCATCTGTCAGGCCCCAGGCGTTTGCGAGGGTGCCGTTTAGAAAGTCAGCGAAGGTTTCGCCTACGGTTGTGGCCAACACCTTGATGATCCAGAAAAATGTCGTGATTGCCGGAACTTTGACCAGCAGTTCTTTGCGTAGAGAAGTCATTGGCTCAGTCTGATAGTTGACCCTGAGAGACTGCTGAGAATGAGAAGAAATAGCCGATTCGAAAATACTGTTCAATTGTTCTATGGCTAAAACCACTTTGAAGACCGAGCAGGTCACCATCCGTCGTTCACCTAAGTTCTTGCCGTTTCTGCTCACCGGTGGAGTGCTGGGTCTGATCGTCGCCTTTGCGCTCAACGCGAGCATCGCATCAGAGGCGCGCAGCGCCGCATCCATCCTGGGTTATTTGGTTGCCTTTTCGGTGGCCATCGGTGCCGGTTTGGGAATCACCGCCGCGGTCATCCTTGACCGAATTGGAAGCGCTCGTTCGAAGACCCTCGAAGCCACTAAACTAGAGGGGTAACAGCCCGAGAAAACCGGGTTACGCCCCACCTCTAAATGACAGGAAACTGCCTTGCTTCG
>CANGGK010000067.1 GCA_947453475.1 Microbacteriaceae bacterium | reverse complement strand
ATCACTCAGAAGAACATCTTGGATGACGCCGAGCTGGCCGCTCGATACTCGGAAGAAATTCCGGTCTTGCTAATCAACGGCAAGGTGCACAACTATTGGCGTATCGATGAAGTTCGTTTTGCAACCGCGTTGAACGATTTAGTTGCCGAATCGGCAACGGAATAGGAGGCCCAAATGAAGTGGATTCTCAAGCGCTTTTGGTTCCCGATTTTGATGCTGATTTTGGCTTTGCTAGGGCGCAAGTACCCTTGGGCCGCCAAGACTCACGCCACCATCTCAAAGGTTGCTGACCCTGTGATCAAGGTGCGCGGAGTAACCAAAAAGTAATCGAATCTTTCTAGAGTTTGTCTGGCGCAACGCTTACTATTGGATTGTCGACGGCAATAGCCCGAGAAAGAACGCCCAAGACTTGTCCGGACGGACTCATCTTGGGCGGACGCACTTAACTGGGAGCGACCACGTGGTCAACGTGATCTCTTAAAGATGCCCGCCACGGGCCGCCTTTCGCAAATGCCCAAACAACCGCGTCAGCCGCCCAAAGGCCAGGGTCTTGCGACGGTTTGCTGAACGAGTACTTGAACTGGTGCACTCCATTTTTCATCAACCAAGCCAATGTTTTGCGATCTCGCGCACTATCTGTGGAGTCCTCTATAACTACCTCGCCCACAGATTGCCAGACGTGGTGTTGAGCCATTAGGAGCAATAGCTTTTGCCTTGTGTCGGCAGTAACCCTGCTCGCTTTATTTGATTGCAATATCAAGGCGTCCCAGTCTTTCAGTGAATTGAGGACACCAAGAATTTCTCGTCGTCGGTTATCGCTTTCCTGTTTCATGTGGATGCGCGACTGCCCCTTAACTCGTAGGGCGCCCATCGCTCTTCTGAAATCGAAGAGGTTTGTTGAGTTCACGCGAAGCAAGCAGAGTGTGTAACGCCCGTTTCGAGACTCATCGATAAAAGCAAAATATCTGTTCATGCCTTATTTCAGCAGGCACCGCGGACATCTATTAGCGCCCCTCTGAATGCAGAAAAACCCCGACCAACTGGTCGGGGTTTTTCTAATAAGCGAAGTTCTTATGGCTCCAAGCGGTTTGGTCCGCGGAACAAGAAGCCAACTTCACGGATGTTTGGCTGGTGCAACAGCAGCATCAAAACGCGAAGAAGACCCATACCGAAACCACCGTGGGTCGGTGCTCCGTACTTGAAGAAGTCGAGGTAGGTCTGCAGGCCTTCTGGCTCAAGACCCTTCTGCTTTACCTGCTCGGTTAGAACATCGAGACGGTGCTCGCGCTGTGCGCCAGTGGTGATCTCGGTGCCGCGCCAGATTAGGTCGTAGCTGTTGGTTAGCGCCGGGTTGTCTGCGTGACGCATGTGATAGAACGGGCGCACGGTTGCTGGGTAGTCGGTTACGAAAACGAATTCGTGACCGTGGGTCTCTTCGGCCCAAGCGGCAATCTGACGCTCGCCTTCTGGGTCAAGGTCGCCGCCGCGTTCAACAATGTGGCCGCGCTCCTTGATGATGTCAATGGCATCGTGGAGGGTGACGCGAGGGAAAGGAATCGATGGAACCTGAACTTCGATGCCGAAGTGCTTCAGAATCTCTTCGCCGTGCTGCTCCTTGACTGCCGAAATAGCGGCGTGCATTAGCTGCTCTTGGATGGCCATGATGTCTTCGTGCGACTCGATCCATGAAACCTCGATGTCAACCGAAACGAACTCGGTTGCGTGGCGCGAGGTGAATGAAGGGTCGGCGCGGAACACTGGGCCGATTTCGAAGATGCGGCCGAGGCCAGACATCATCGCCATCTGCTTGTAGAACTGCGGTGACTGCGCGAGGTAGGCATTGCCCTCGAAGTACTCGAGCTTGAATAGCTCGGCGTTTGACTCTGAAGCAGAGGCCATCAACTTCGGGGTATGTAGCTCAACGAAGCCGTTCTCGACCCAGTACTTGCGCCAGGTTGCCTCGATGGTGGTCTGGATGCGGAAGACCAGGTTCATCTCAGGGCGGCGAAGGTCAAGGAATCGCCAGTCCATGCGCTTGTCGATCGAGGTGTCGTCGGCAATCGGAGTTTCTGGGTCGGCCAGGGTGACGATCTCAACGTCGTCTAGCTGAATCTCGAGACCGCCGAGCTTTACGCGCTCGTCGTGCACCAAACGACCGGTGATCCAAACGAATGAACCGTTAGTCAGGGTCGAAACCTTTGCTGCCAATGCATCGTTTTCGTCAGGTGCGTCATCGATGGTTGGGCGCGGGTATGTGACCTGGGCTGAACCGCTCTCATCGCGAAGGATGATGAACTGGATGCGCTTCTGGTCACGAAGCTTTTCGACCCAACCACCTAGGGTTACTGGTCCGTCTTCGCGCGCTGCAAGGTCTTTGATTAGGGTGCGGGTTCTCATAAAAGTCAAGTTTAGCCGAGGGTAGACTTGAGGGTATGCCCGCCGACCGCATCCATCTGATTCGTCATGGCGAGGTGCACAATCCCGGGGGCGTTCTTTACGGGCGTTTGCCGCACTTTCGTCTGAGCGACCTTGGCCACGAGATGGCCAAATCTGCTGCGACCAAGGTAGCGACGACAGTTGCCGGTGAGGGTCGAAACGTCGTCAAACTTCTTGCTTCTCCGCTGCTGCGCACGCAAGAGTCTGCTGCTCCGGTAGCAAATGCATTTGGATTAGATGTGCACACCGACGAGCGCCTAATCGAGCCTTACAACATCTTCGAGGGTCGCAAGCTAAGTGCCTCGCACATCCTGATTCGCCCGCACCTTTATTACCACCTGCGCAACCCACAGAAACCTAGCTGGGGCGAGCCTTACGAGGCGATTGCGGCCAGGATGATGGCTGCCATCGAAGATGCATGGAACAGTGTCGACTCTGGCGATGTTGTAATCGTTAGTCACCAGCTGCCAATCGTGATGGTTCAACTTACCGTTTCCGGCAAGCCGTTGGCTCACAACCCGAAACAACGTCGCTGTTCGCTATCGAGCATCACCACGCTTGAGCGCAAGGGCGACAAGTTTGTCGAGGTCGGCTATGTCGACACCGCGGCAAATCACAAAGTCATCGATAGGGGTGCTGTCTAGTGCAGTTCAAGGTTTTGAAGCAGGCCGCGCGCACCGCGGCAGGGGTTGCTATTGCTGCCAGCCTTGCCCTAGGGCTTGGCGCGTGTGCTGCAAACGACCCTCTGGCTAGCCAATTCAAAGCCGGAGATAACAAGAACTACATCGCGGGCGACGGTTCGGTCACCGAATTTGCCCTAGCAAATCGCGGCAAATCGGTGGTGTGGTCTGGCCCTACCGAAACCGGCGGCATTCTCTCGAGCGCCCAACTCACCGGTGTTCCGGTAGTCATGAACTATTGGTATGCCGGCTGTGCTCCTTGCCGAGCCGAGGCTCCTGACTTGTTGGCAATCTCAAAGAAGTTTCCTAAGGTCCAGTTCGTCGGCGTGAACGTTCGCGACTCGGCACCGACCGCAGCTGCCTTCAACCGCAACTTCAAATTGACCTGGTCTTCGATTATCGACAGTCAGTCGGGTTCGGTTGCTCTCGCCTTCACCGGCATCGTGACCCCGGCCGCCGTGCCAACCACATTGGTAATCGACAAGCAAGGTCGAGTATCGGCGCGCGTTCTGGGCCGCATCGACAAGTCAATTTTGACCACGCTGATTCAAACCGTCCAGGATGAAAGGCCAACTAAATGAACCCTGGCGCAATCATCCTGAGCGGGTCGCTGTTGGCGGCCATGCCGCTCGCGCTGCTCGCCGGTTTGATTTCGTTTTTGTCGCCATGCGTTTTACCGCTGGTTCCTGGCTACCTCGGTTTCGTGTCCGGTGCCGCCGGTTCTGGTGAGAAGAAATCGCGCAGCCGAATCATCCTTGGTGCTGTTTTATTTGTGGCCGGTTTCACCCTGGTTTTCGTTTCACTCGGTGCAGCTTTTGGTGGCCTCGGAACACTGATTCAGTCGGGTCTCGGTTCGATCATTCAGCGGGTTCTCGGCGTTGTCATTATTTTGCTTGGCCTAGTTTTGGTTGGCCAGTTTGGCTTCATGCAACGCACCTTCAAGATGCAGGTTTCGCCGGCGCTCGGCCTGATTGGTGCGCCGCTTTTGGGCATCGCGTTTGGGCTCGGCTGGACTCCGTGTATCGGCCCAACCCTTGCCGCCGTT
>CANGGK010000066.1 GCA_947453475.1 Microbacteriaceae bacterium | reverse complement strand
GGGCAGCCGGTGCTGCTTGACGCGACGGCACTCGGTTCTGAGTTCTTGAACAAGCGGTTCCCGAGCATCAGTAAAACCACTCGCAGCTATGGCCTCGACTGGGGCAAGAACCCGATTCCGGTTACCCCGGCGGCCCACTATTGGATGGGTGGAGTTGCCACCGACATCTGGGGCCGAACCTCAATCAAGGGTTTGTTTGCGGTGGGTGAAGTTGCCTGCACCGGAGCCCACGGGGCAAATCGCCTTGCGTCTAACTCGCTGCTCGAATCTATCGTCTTCTCTCGCCGAGCGGTTCAGGTTCTCGATGAAGCCTGGCCGGCAGCGGCCGCGAGTGCTCGTTGGCGTGAAACCGGTTTGCTCACCGAGATTGAACTCGAGGATGAATCAGACAGTTCGGTGCCCCGCGGCGAACGTAATGTTGTCGACCGAGTCGAACTTCAGACCCTGATGTGGGACAACGTGGGCCTTGCCCGAACCGCAAGTCAACTGCTCGACACCCGCCTGGCTCTTGCCGGCTGGCGCTCGGCCGATGCGTCGAACCGCCTATTCACCGACTGGGAAGACGCGAACCTTTTGATGCTTGCTCGTGCGGTCACCGAATCGGCTCTAGCCCGTGAGGAATCTCGCGGAGGTCACTATCGTCTCGACTTCCCAAACACCAACCCCGCGATGGCCAAGCCAATCACCATCGTTCGAAAGGCAAAGTAATGCTTTCTAACCAGATCATCGAAGAAGTCGTTCAGCGCGCATTGAACGAAGATGCGCCTTGGGGCGACGTGACCAGCGAACACCTCATCCCGGCAAATGCAACCGCAACCGCTGAGTTGGCCGCCCGCGAAGCCGGTGTCTTCAGCGGTGCCGATGTTTTCGCAGCCGCCTTCATGCTCACCGACCCTTCGCTTGACGTTCAGCTGTTCCTCGAAGATGGCGACACCTTTGTTGCCGGCCAAGAACTCGGTGTGGTCACCGGCTCGGCTCGTTCGGTGCTAACTGCCGAGCGCATTGGTCTCAACTTTGTGCAGCGCATGAGCGGCATCGCAACCCTGACCGCCAAGTACGTGGCGGCCGTTGCCGGCACTAACGCCCGCATCGTCGACACTCGCAAGACCACCCCGGGACTTCGCGCTTTCGAGCGTCACGCCGTAGTTTCAGGTGGTGGGCGAAACCACCGCTTCAGCCTCTCTGATGCCGTGATGGCCAAAGATAATCACCTGGCAATTTTGACCGCTGGAGGCAAGGACCTAACCACCGAATTGCGTCGCGTGAAGAACGAACTCCCTCACACCATGAAACTCGAGGTTGAGGTTGACCGCCTCGATCAGATTCCTGCAGTTCTGGCCGCCGGCGTCGACATCATCATGCTCGACAACTTCAATCTGGATGACCTGCGCGCAGGTGTTGCCCTGATTGCCGGTAAGGCCGTGGTCGAAGCCTCTGGAGGAGTGAACCTCGAAACAGTTGCTGCCATTGCCGCCACCGGCGTGGACGTCATCTCGGTTGGCGCACTCACCCACAGCGCACGCGCCCTAGACCTAGGTCTAGACGTGCAGATTCAGCACTAGGCACGTAGTCAACCCATGATCTACCTGGACAACGCAGCCACGACCCCGGTTCGAACCGAGGCGCTTCAGGCTGCCTGGCCATTTTTGACCAATGAATTCGGCAACCCGTCGAGCACGCACGAACTCGGTGGCCGCGCCTCGAATGCCTTGGATGGCGCCCGTGAACGCGTTGCCCACTGGTTTGGTGCGCGTGGTTCAGAAATCATCTTCACTTCGGGTGGCACCGAGAGCGACAATCTCGGAATCATTGGTCTTGCTCTGGCAAACCCACGTGGCAAGCACCTCATCAGCGCCAAGAGCGAGCACGAGGCGGTTTTGGCGGCCCTTGAGTTCCTTGAGCGCATCCATGGCTTCGATGTCACCTGGCTCGACCTCGACGAGGTTGGCTCAATTCAAGGTGGCGCTGCCGCTCTAACCGCAGCTCTTCGCACCGACACGACCCTGGTAACCCTCATGGTTGCCAACAACGAGATCGGCACTCTGCACCCGATTGCCGAGCTTGCTGCCGCAACGCACGAAGTTGGAGCTCTTTTTCATACGGATGCGGTTCAGGCCGTAGGTTGGGTCGACCTAAACGTGAAGGCTTTGGGAGTGGATGTCTTAAGCATCTCCGGTCACAAGTTTGGCGCCCCTAAGGGCTCTGGTGCGCTTTACGTTCGCGGTCGCACCAAGACCGAGCCAATCATTCATGGCGGCGGTCAAGAGGGCGGTTTGCGTTCGGGCACCGAAAACGTAGCCTGGGCGGTCGCGTTGGCCACTGCCCTAGAGCTCTTGCCTGAATCAACAGCCGAGGCCCGCAGAGTTGCAGCGCTTCGCGATTCATTCATTTTGCAGGTCATGGAGGCCGCACCGAACGCCTTGCCTACCGGGCACCCGACCAATCGCCTGGCCAGCATCGCGTCGTTTTGCTTCGTCGGGGTCAGCGGAGAATCCATCCTGGTGCAGCTGGAAGCTCGTGGCGTTATTTGCTCGAGCGGTTCAGCCTGCGCTGCCGGCAGCGATGACCCGTCGCACGTTTTGTTGGCTATTGGCGTCGAGCCCGAGGTTGCTCAGAGCGCCGTGCGCTTCAGTTTTGCCCACGACACAACCGAAGAAGAACTCGAGGCGACGGTTGTCGCCCTCAGCGAAAGCATCGCTTCGGTTCTGCGCTAACGCTAAATAAGTCGACTCGGTTACCCGAGGTTGGCGTTCGCCCAAATGTTGATTGCGGTCTGGATAAACTTCGCTAACCCAGGCTCAAAAGCTTCGTAGGTGGCATTGAAAGCAGGGTCCATCACGTAGCTTAGGGCCAAAGATTTATAGGCAATTTTGCTCGGCGTCCAGAACTGGCAAACGAACTCATAATGCTTGCCAATCCACTGCTGAACATCGGGGTCACCGATTTCTTTGCCGGCACGCATCAGGTCGGCAAGATTCTTAGCGATGTGCTCGTGACCGGTTCGATATTCCTCGTATTTCTCATCGCGCACATGCAGGTCTTGGTGGTGCGAGGTTGGTTCAAACATCGACATATAGAAAGCCTATTCGCAACACGCGTCTCCTCCCCTAGGCTGTAGCCATGACGAAACCGACCACCCTCAAAACCTTCCTTTGGTTCGATGGAAACCTAGCCGAAGCACTCGAGTTCTATGCGGCCACTTTCACCGATTTCAAGCTGCACAACTCTGGTCGGCCTGAGGCCGACGGCAAGTTGATGACTGCCGAATTTGCCATCCACGGTCACGAATTCATTGGAATGGGTTGGCCGGGTGGCCCCGCTTTCACCGATGCAATATCGCTTGCCCTTTCCGTTGATGGCCAGGATGAAGTCGACCGCCTCTGGGATGCAATCACCAAGGATGGCGAAGAAGGTAAGTGCGGCTGGTGCAAAGATCCGTTTGGCGTTTCATGGCAGGTCACCCCAATTCAAATGGGTGAACACACCGGCAACCCTGACCCGGCCAAGGCAGCGTATGCCTGGGCGGCACTTCGCAAGATGAAAAGGATTGTCATCGCCGATTTCATCGAGGGCTAATGGAGTTCACCTTTACAGCAGAGATGTGGGAATGGCGCGGGCCTGCGCCGTTCTATTTCTTGAGCGTTCCTGAAGATCAGGCCGAAGATATTCGTGAAGCTGCCCGAGTGGTCTCGTACGGCTGGGGAATGATTCCGATCAAGGCTGAAATCGGCGGAATCGCGTTCAAGACATCCATGTTCGCTAAGAATGGCACCTACGTTGTGCCGGTGAAGAGCGTGGTTCGTGTGCCGCTAAAACTTGAGGTCGGCGACAACGTCGAAGTCAGCTTCGAATTAGGCGCCTAATCTTAAGATTTTAGGCAGTGACCGCACTAAGACTGACTTGATTGCCCCAAGGATCATCCAACCGAATCACGTCACCATCGTTGCGGACCTGCAGATTCGATGACCTCAGGCGCTCTTCTACGGCGCCGAGTGACTCGAGGTCAGGTAATCGAATGGCCACATCGCGCAAACCCAGGGTTGGCTGACGGAAGCCGGCACCGCGACTCTTCCAAATGTTCATCGCCATGTGGTGGTGATAGCCGCCAGCGCTAACGAATAGAGCCGTGCCGCCCCAGTTCATGGTGACATCAAAGCCAAGCGCATTCACATAGAAATCTTCAGCCTGAGCAATCGAACCAACGCT
>CANGGK010000065.1 GCA_947453475.1 Microbacteriaceae bacterium | reverse complement strand
CGATGGCTTCGTTCATGGTTGGGTGGGCGTGGACGAGTGAAGCGACGTCTTCTGGGTAGGCTTCCCAGTTCACAATTAGCTGGGCTTCACCAATTTGCTCGCCAACGCGAGAGCCAATCATGTGAACACCAATAACAGGGCCGTTGTTCTGACGAATCAACTTGATGAATCCGGCGGTACCTAGAATCTGGCTCTTACCGTTTCCGCCTAGGTTGTACTCGTAGGTAGAGATGTTGTCGGCACCAAATTTTTCGGTAGCCTGAGCGGTAGTTAGACCGACCGAAGCAATCTCTGGCTCACAGTAGGTGACCTTTGGAATTCCTGATTCGTCGATAACCGCAGGGTTTAGACCGGCGATTTCTTCTGCGATGAAGATACCCTGCTGGAAGCCGCGGTGAGCCAACTGAAGCCCTGGCACGATGTCACCGGCTGCGTATACGCCAGGCAGGTTCGTCTGCAAGCGTTCGTTAGTCAAAACGTAACCACGGTCCATGGCAACGCCCTGCTCGTCGTAGCCGAGACCTGCGGTGTTTGGTCCGCGGCCAACTGCAACAAGCATTAGCTCGGCTTCAAGCTTTTCACCTGATTCGAGTGAAACCACTACGCCATTCTCGTGCTGTTCTACGCCCGAGAAGCGAACGCCAGTCTTGAAGTCAATGCCACGCTTGCGGAATGCACGCTCAAGAGCCTTGCTTACCGCCGGATCCTCGTTCGGAACCAAGCTTGGCAGCCCTTCGACGATGGTGACTTCGGCTCCGAATGAACGCCAGATCGACGCAAACTCGACACCGATAACGCCGCCACCGAGAACGATGACCTTGTTTGGGACGAATTCAAGCTGAAGTGCGTGTTCAGAAGTGATTACGCGGCCGCCGATTTCTAGACCTGGCAGTGATCGGCTGTATGAGCCTGAAGCAAGGATGATGTTCGCTCCGGTGTAGTTGTCGCCGTTCACCTGAATGGTTTTTGGACCAACTAGTCGGCCTTCACCCGAAACAACGGTGATGTCCTTTGAACCAACTAGGCCGGTTAGGCCCTTGAAAAGACGGTCAACGATGCCATCGCGGTATTTGTTCACACCGAGCATGTCGATTGAGCCGAAAGAAGCGTTTACGCCGAAGTGGCCGGCTTCTTTAACGTTGTCTGCGATTTCTGCAGAGTGAAGAAGTGCCTTGGTTGGAATGCAGCCACGGTGCAGACAGGTGCCGCCTAGTTTGTCTTTTTCAATGAGGGCAACTGACTTGCCCAACTGCGCAGAGCGAAGAGCAGCTGCATAGCCACCGCTTCCGCCACCAAGAATTACAACGTCAAAGTTGTGGTCAGCCACGAATTTCTCCCTTTATAAGGTTCACGATCAAACTCAAGTTTACTACCTTCGAGGCAGTAGATTACCGAGACATACCCTCTGCCACACTTACCAAGGTTCGAAGTGCCACGCCGGTTGCGCCCTTTGGCGTGTAACCGTAGGCGGCTGACTCGTTATTGGCCGTTCCGGCGATGTCTAGGTGAGCCCAAGGAATCATTTTGCCGGTCTTCTTAGAGCTGCCAATGAACTCCTTCAAGAACACACCGGCCAAAAGCATGCCACCGGCCGTTGACCCAATCTTGGCGTTGGCAATATCGGCAACATCAGAATCGAGGCGTGATCTCAGCTCGACCGGGAGAGGCATATGCCAAACGAGCTCTCCCGAGTCGAATGCAGCCGCTTCGAGCTCCGAAACCGCGTCTGCCGTGCCCATCAGGGCCGAGTAACGGTCGCCTAGTGCCACCCGTGCGGCTCCGGTTAGCGTTGCAACATCGACGATTAGATTTGGTTGTTCTTCTGAGGCCGCTGATAGGCCGTCTGCGAGCACCAATCTACCCTCGGCATCGGTGTTCAAAACCTCGACGGTCTTTCCGTTTCGAATTGTGATGACATCATTCGGTCGAATCGCTGTTCCTGATGGCATGTTCTCCGCAAGGCACAGGTAGCTGGTGACTTGAATTGGCAGTTCTAGAGCGGCAATCGCAAGAATCGCCTGATAAACGGTTGCTGCTCCGGTCATGTCGTATTTCATACCAACCATCGAGGCGGCAGGCTTAATCGAGATTCCTCCCGTATCGAATGTGATGCCCTTGCCGACAAGCGCGAGGTGCTTCTTCGCTTTCTTTGGCTTGTATTCAATCTTTACAAGGCGAGGTGGGCGGCTCGAGCCTTGGCCAACGGCAAGAATTCCACCGAATTTCTCTGTCTTGAGCGCCTTTTCATCGAGAACGGTTACCTTTACGTCGAAGTCCTTGCTCTCGGCAGAAACAATTTCGGCGAAGCTCTTAGGGAACAGCAGATTTGGGGGAGTGTTGACCAGGTCTCGAACCCGACCGACCGCTCTGGCAAGAATTCGTGAACGCTGAATTTGGCCGCCACTTACCTTGTGCTCGCTGAGCACTGTTACTGCTGCCAGAACTTCTTTCTTTGCTGACTTTGAGAAGGCACTCGAATAGCGGTGAACGCCCAACATAGCTCCTTCAAGGATTGAAACAGCGTCTCGCTCATCGTCAGTTGGAAGGTCGAAAACAATCTCTCGTGCGGCGTTGAGTTGCCGAGCGGCCGAGGCGCCAAGTTCACGCAACGAGTCTTCATCGAGTTCATCCGTGCCCGTGCCAAGAAGCGCAAATACCGCGCCATTTGGGCCGGGAATACGAACAAGCGCCTCCTGCTTGGATGAAACTCCTAGGGAAGCCAAGTCGAGCCCGACGAGAGTCGACGCGTCGATCGAGTGTTCACGTAGTTGAAGCTTTCCAGCCTCTGTCGTAACGCCAAGAACGAGCACCTGCCCCGCCTTGAATGCAGGAATTTTTTGAGTAACCGAAAGCTTTAAGTTCGTCATGGGCACAATGCTAATGGCGGCGTGTCACGGATAGGATTTAGACATGGTTCAGCCTCGCGATTTGTTCACCATCCACGATGTCGACACGGATGTGACGCTTGGGCTACACATGATTGCCGGGCTCACCGGATTTACCGATGCTGGCTCTACGGTTTCACAGTTTGCCGATCAGGTCTTTGGCAATCTAGAACACAAGCTTCTAATCTCTTTCAACAATGACGAGCTGCTTGACTACCGTTCCCGCAGACCTGTCATGTTCTTTGAAAAAGACCACATCGAATCCTACGAACCTGCGGTGTTGGGCATCTACCTTGTGTGGGACGAAGCGCGGCAGCCATTCCTTTATCTATACGGTTACGAACCAGACTTTCGTTGGGAAGCGTTTAGCGACGCAATGGCCTTCATCCTGGACTTCTATGCGGTTTCTGACTTCACCTGGGTTCACGCTATTCCTTTTCCAATTCCACACTCGCGTGCGGTTGGAGTAACCGTGTCTGGAAACCGCAAGGACCTCATCGAGCAAACATCGGAGTGGCGACCTCAGACGCAGGTTCCTGGCAATGTGTTGCATCTGCTTGAATATCGTTTTGCTGCACTCGATGTTCCGACAGCAGGTTACGTTTTACTGGTTCCGCACTACCTTTCTGAATCTGAATACCCTCAGTCGGCAGTCGCGGCTTTTGAGCAAGTTACCTCGGCGACCGGATTAGTTTTTCCCACCGATGACTTGCGTGATGACGGTGTTCGGTTCCTGTCAAAACTCGAAAAGCAGGTTGAAGAGAACGAAGAGCTCGCGAGAATGATTGCCAATCTCGAGCAGGGATACTTGAACGACAAATCGGGGCCTAACCAGGCTCCGATTCGTAAGCCAGATACCAAGATGCCTAATGCCGACGAGATCGCCGCAGAACTTGAGGATTACCTTGCGAGTCGACGCAAGAATGCTCCTGAAGATTCGACCGAGTAGCAGTTGACAAAGCCAAACGTCCGACTAGTTCTCGGCGTAGCGGTTTTTGCATACTTCGTAACCGTTCTAGAGCGAAGTTCCATGGGCGTTGCTTCACTAAGTGCGATTAGCCGTTTTGACGTCGGCGCAGCCGCTCTATCGGCGCTTACGGTTACCCAGCTGGTTGTCTACGCTGCGATGCAAATACCTACCGGGATGCTTCTAGATCGATTCGGGGCGAGACGTCTGATTATTACCGGCAGCTTCACAACGGGAATCGGAAACCTTGTTGTCGCCGTATCGCCTGTTATGGCTTGGGCTGTAGTCGGCCGGATGATTGTTGGTTTCGGCGATGCTTTGATTTTTGTGTCGATGATCAGACTTATCAATGGGTGGCTGCCCGGCCCAAAGGCCACCCGTTACACCCAACTATTTGCCAATCTTGGGCAACTTGGGCAAATTGCGTCTGCCATACCGTTTGCATTCCTCTTGGGAGTCAGCGGTTGGTCGCCAGCTTTCACGGTTGCTGCGAGCCTGGCTTTCTTGGCAGCAACACTGGGGTTCCTATTTCTGCGCAATGAACCGCAAGCCGATAAATTGCTACACACAAAATCTTTCAGCGCGCAGTTTCGCGAGAACCTTGCCGACCCTATGACTCGAAAAGCCT
>CANGGK010000064.1 GCA_947453475.1 Microbacteriaceae bacterium | reverse complement strand
GCTAGGGCGAAGTCAGTGCGTGATGATTTAGCACTTATAGTTTGCAGCGGACATTTACGAGTTGACGCTACATTCTCGACCCGCTTCATCCAGTTACACATGCACTGTCGAAACCGATCATCCCCATATTTAGTTACCATCTCCCCGCAGACCTGACCTAAACGTTTGGGCTATGGTCTTTTGGGGTTGTTCCAAGGATACGTGATTCCACGGACATTAGGCTGTGAAGTTCATGTGAACCAGGATGTGCTTCTCGTCAATCCTGAATTTCGGCAGTCGTTAGCGGCCGGACTTCTACCAATCTTTGCCCTTGGTAGACATGGCGCGGTCTGCCTCGCGCTTATCGGTCTGTTCTTTCAAGGTCTGGCGCTTGTCGTATTCGCGCTTACCGCGAGCCAATGCAATCTCAACCTTGGCGCGGCCATCCTTGAAGTAAATCGAGAGGGGAACGAGAGTCAAACCAGACTCTTTGATCTTGCCCTGAAGCTTGTAAATCTCGTGACCGTGCAAAAGCATCTTGCGGCGGCGACGTGCAGGGTGGTTGTTCCAAGTTGCCTGGGTGTACTCGGGAATGTGAACGTTTTCTAGCCAGGCCTCGCCATTTTCGATGCTGCCGAAACCATCAATTAGAGACGCTCGGCCGGCACGCAACGATTTAACCTCAGGTCCGGTGAGCACAAGGCCCGCCTCATAGACATCAAGGATGGTGTAATCGTGGCGCGCTTTACGGTTGCTGGCAACAACTTTTTGGCCGCGTTCTTTAGGCATAAGGGTTCTATATTCGCAGGTAGCGGCGAATAGCGAAACCCGAAGCCACTGCCGATAGCAAAATGCCCGCTGCAATCAGTGCCGGAGCAACCAACAAACCATCACCTAGGGTGACAAAGCTAGTGAACGGTAGCTTTGTCGCTAGATAACCCTGAACGAAGAACTGAACCACGCTCAGCACCGCCCCGGCCGCCAGTGCACTGCCGATGGTTGCGGCCACTACTCCCTCAAGGATGAATGGCAGCTGAATGTAGAAGTTGCTTGCACCAACCAGGCGCATGATGCCAATCTCACGGCGACGAGAGAAGGCGCTTAGACGAATCGTGGTGGAAATCAACAGTGCCGCAGAGACCAGCATCAATGCCGCGATGCCCACCGCGGCAATCGAAGCCGCGTTCAAGATATTGAAAATCTGATCAAGGTAACTGCGCTGGTCACGAACCTCTTCAACGCCGGCAACCCCGCTAAAGCTCTCGGTAATGATTTGGCTCTTGCTTGGGTCTTTGAGGCTCACCCAAAATGTCTCGTTTAGCTGGTTCGGAGTTACATACTTTGCCACCGAATTGCCCGCGAACTGCTCTTGAAACTTGTCGTAAGCCTGCTTGTGGTTTTCGAAGAAGTATTCCTTGATGTAAGGCTGCAAAACCGGTGATTTCAGTTTGTCTTCGATAGCTGCTTGAAGGTCGGTAGAGGCCTCACCCTGTGGGCAAACATCCGCCGGAGAGACTTCGGTGCATAGATAGACGGCAACTTGCGCGCGGTCATACCAGTAGTTTTTCATCTGGCCGATTTGAAGTTGCAGCAGCGAAGCCGTGCCAACGAAGGTTAGCGAGATGAAGGTAACCAAAATGACCGAGATGACCATCGAAACGTTTCGACGAAGACCGTGGCCGATCTCTCCTATTACAAAACCAAAGCGCATTACTCGTCACCGCCCAGGCTCCAAGATTGGTCAATCGCAAGATTCCAAGACTTAACCGGGTGAGAGTCGGTCTGCGTTTTGATGTAACCGGCAGAACGCTGGTCACGGAAAATCTCGCCATCGCGCATCTCAACCACACGCTTTTGCAGACGGTCAACAATGCCGCGGTCGTGGGTCGCCATAACCACCGTGGTGCCAGCTAAGTTGATTCGCTCTAGCAAGGCCATGATGCCCTCGCTGGTTGCCGGGTCTAGGTTTCCGGTTGGCTCATCGGCAAGCAATACGGCCGGCTTATTCACAATCGCTCTGGCTAGAGCAACGCGCTGCTGCTCGCCACCAGAAAGCTCACCAGGCAAACGATCTGCCTTACCCTCAAGCCCGACCATCGCCAAAACATCTGGCACTGCTTCAAGGATGAACCCTTGCGACTTGCCAATTACCTCGAGGCTAAAGGCAACGTTCTGCGCGACCGTTTTGGTTGGCAATAGACGAAAGTCTTGAAAGACAACGCCAAGCTTGCGGCGAAAAAATGGGATTCTGCGGCTTGGAATGGCAACCAGGTTTTCACCCATTACATGCACCGAGCCGCTGGTTGGGATGTCTTCGCGAAGCATCAATCGCATAAGCGATGACTTACCCGAACCCGAGGCGCCAACCAAGAAAACAAAGTCGCCCTTTTCAATCTCAAGGGAGACGTTATTCAACGCTGGGCGCGAGGTTCCCTTGTATTGTTTGGTGACGTTTTCAATGCGAATCATGATGCAACCAGCCTAAGTTGCAGAACAGGGGTATTCGCTTAGGGTTAGGGCTGTGTCTGACGCTTGCGCCAGCGGATTCCCGCGGCAATAAACCCATCCAAGTCGCCATCAAAGACGGCGTTTGGGTTGTTCTGCTCGTGTTCGGTGCGCAGGTCTTTGACCATTTGGTACGGAGCCATGACGTATGACCGCATCTGCTCGCCCCAACTCGCCTTGACATCGCCTGCGATTTGCTTCTTCTTGGCGTCTTCTTCGCGTCGGCGAATTTCTAGCAAACGCGACTGCAAGACTCGCATTGCAGCGGCTTTGTTTTGAATCTGGCTTTTCTCGTTCTGGCAACTCACCACGGTTCCGGTTGGAATGTGAGTGATGCGAACGGCAGAGTCCGTGGTGTTTACGCTCTGGCCGCCAGGGCCGGACGAGCGAAAGACGTCGATGCGAATCTCATTGTCTGGAATGTCAATGGCTTCGGTTACTTCGACTAGTGGGACGACTTCTACCGCTGCGAATGAGGTCTGGCGCTTACCTGCTGCACCAAAAGGACTCATGCGAACCAGGCGGTGAGTTCCGGCTTCAACCGAAAGCGTTCCAAAAGCGTAAGGTGCGTCTACTTCAAAGGTTGCCGACTTAATTCCGGCACCCTCGGCAAACGAGGTGTCTAGCACCGACACCGGCATCTTGTGGCGCTCGGCATAGCGCAAGTACATGCGCATGAGCATCTCGGCAAAGTCGGTGGCATCGTCGCCGCCGGCGCCTGAGCGAATGGTTATTACGGCTGCACGAGAGTCATATTCGCCGTTGAGCAAAGTTTGAATTTCTAGTTCAGAGATGTCGTCCTGAAGACCGGCAAGTTCAGATTTTGCCTCTGATTGTGCGCTCGAATCGCCCTCGGCATTAGCCATCTCAATCAGCACTTCTAGATCGTCAAGGCGCGATTCAACATCCTTGAGCTTGGTAAGCATCGCCTGCTTATGAGAAAGCTTGCTGGTGACCGCCTGGGCTCGAGCGGTGTCATCCCAGAGGTTTGGGTCGGCAGCCTGCTCTTTGAGCTCATTTACTTCAAGGATGAGCTTGGGTTCGTCGACCACGTGGCGAATGTCGCCGAAAGTCGAGCGAAGTTCGCGTATCTCTGAGGTTAGGTCTAGGTCTGCCATTGCCACTCCAGTCTAGGCGAGAGACCGATAATGGTTAGGTGACCCAAAATGAGAAGCCATATTCGATAAAGTCTTTGCTTTATCCGGTTTTCTTGCCGTCATTTTTGTTCGCGGTTGGCGAGGCAAGCCTCATTCCGGTTATTCCGGCGAGCGCCGAGGCGCTTGGCGCAGACATTCCGACCGCTGGCATCATCGCTGGGCTTGGAATGTTGGGAACACTCTTTGCCGATGTTCCGGCAGTCAAGTTTGTTAACTATCTCGGTGAACGCAAGGCAATGATCACTGCCGCAGCACTTGCAGCCTCTTCTATCCTGATTGCCGTATTTGCCACCAACATTTGGATGCTTTCAATCGGCATTTTCATCACGGGCGCCTGCCATGCAGTGTTTGGCCTCGCTCGTCACGGCTTTATCGCTGAAACCGTGCCCCTAGACAAGCGCGGCCGCGCTCTAGCCATCCTGGGCGGAACATTTCGAGGCGGAGGTTTTGTTGGCCCCCTATTAGGCGCCGGGATGATTGCGATCTGGGGTGTTTCGAGCGTTTACTGGTTGCCAGTTGTTTTCAGCATTTTGGCTGGCTCGGTGTTGCTTACAACAACCCCTGAGAATTTCAGTGACACTCCCCCAAATAAGGGCTTCAGCATCTTTCACATCGCCAAGCGTGAAGGCCACAAGCTTCGCAGCCTCGGCTTGGCTGCCACGACTCTGGCCATTGCGCGAACTGCTCGAACCATCGGGTTACCCCTGTGGGCTCTCTACATTCACCTGCCAGTAGGCACCGCCGCTCTATACATCGCAATCGCAGGAGCATTGGACTTCGCCCTGTTCTACACCTCAGGTCAGCTTGTAGATCGATTCGGAAGACGTTGGGCTGCTGTTCCAACGCTAACTGGTATGGCGATTTCGCTATTCGCACTGACCTTCGCCCGTGATTCAACCGGCTTTCTGGTTGTCGCCATCGCGCTTAGTCTCAGCAATGCCCTCGGTAGCGGTTT
>CANGGK010000063.1 GCA_947453475.1 Microbacteriaceae bacterium | reverse complement strand
TGGCCGCGCTCGTTGATGTTAAGAGTCCAGTAAGGGCTCTTCTCGGGGGTGGTCACCGAAACCACCGAACGAACGCCGGGGGTCAACATGTTGAACGCTTCTTCGACGTGCAAACCGGTGCGAGCCGGCGAGGTTGGCTGCAGGTAGACGATCCACGGGTCGCGGCCATCGAGGTCGATAACCACCTCTGGCGAACCAAAATAGTCACGGATGACGTCGGCGGCCGTGGCTTCATCCGAGGCAGCAAAAGGCGAGCGCTTGAAGGTTACGCAACCGGCATCCTTGGCGGCAGCCAGAATCTCTTCGTCGTCTGAAGACACCACGGTGACATCGACCTTCGAACCCGAGAGCCAGTCGTTTGCCGAGGCGGCAGCGCGCTCGATCATCGACTTGCCGGCGATGGTCATGAGGTTCTTGCCGGGCAAGCCCTTTGACCCGCCACGGGCTGGGATGAACGCGATAACCAAGTTGTCGTCAAACATTTGCGAACCCTAGTCGAGCCACTGCTCGATGTTGTTGCGAGCATCGTTGAGGTCGTCGTGGCGGCCGATGTCTAGCCAAGACTCGTGAATTGGGAAGGCTGAAACCTTCTCGCCCTGCGCCTTGATCTTGTCGAGCAGGGTAGGCATATCGCAGTATTCCTCGGCTGGAACCAGTGAAAGCGCCCACGGGTCGAGCGCATAGATGCCTGCCGAAACCATTGAGCGGTGCAGCGGCTTCTCAGAGATTGACTCAACCTCGGTGCCCTCGATGTTGACCACACCGTAAGGAATTTGGAACGAGTATTCGCGCACACCGAGGGTGGCCTTGGCGCCAGTCTTCTTGTGAAAGCGCACCACCTGTCGGAAGTCGCAGTTGGTAAGTAGGTCTGAGTTCATAACGATGAATGGCTCGCTGAGTTTGCCGTTCAGCTGGCCAAGAGCGCCGGCGGTGCCGAGCGGCTGCGACTCGTGAAGGTAGGTCACGTTGAGGCCGAGCCACGCGCCATCCTTGATGTGATCTTCAATTACCTGGCCGAGGTAGTTCACCGAAATGAGCACATTCTTGAAGCCCTGAGACTTTAGCTTGCGCAGGATGATCTCGATGATTGGCATGTCACCGATTTTGAGCATCGGCTTTGGAACATCCTTGGTTAGTGGGTAAAGGCGAACGCCCTTGCCACCGGCCATCAGCACAACCGGGGTTGAAATTTCGGCGGTGCCGATGAAGTCTTCGTCGGTGTACATGCCGAGCAGAATGCCCGCTTCGTCGATAACCGGAACGTTGTGAATCAGCTGAGGAATCTCGCGGCTCATTACGTCGTAACCATCGGTGCCGACAATTGCGGTGTGCGGCTTTGGGTTCATTACCTCGGCGATTGGGGTCTCAAGGGTGAGGCCGCGAAGCAACGCGCGGCGGATGTCACCGTCGGTGGCGGTGCCCATGAGCTTGCCGTCGGCTGCAACAACCAGAGCAATCTGCTTAGCGCCGGCATCAATCGCAGCGATGGTGTCGCGCACGGTTGCCGTTGGCAAAACGCTTAGGTTGCTGAGTTCTTTGAGCATTAGTTCTTCTCAATCGGGCGGTTTTGCGCCGGAACGCCAACCGCCATGTGGTTGTCTGGCACGTCGCGAATCACGACAGCGCCTGCGCCAATAATACAGTTTTCACCGATTTGAACACCTTGGATGATGGTTGCACCGATGCCGATGTGACTGCCTTGACCCACGGCCACCTCGCCGGCAAGCTTGGCGCCAACCGAGATGTGACAGCTGCGACCAATAACCGCATCGTGCTCGATAATTGCGCCGGTGTTGACGATGGTGTCTTCATCGATGAAGGCGTCTACGCCAACAATCGCCCCAGAAAGCACCTGAACACCCTCGAGCAGGTTGGCCGAATCGCTAACGATTGCGGTGTCGGCAACAATCTGCAAAAAGTTGAACCCAGCTTCGGTGAATTTCTCGAAAACCGACTTGCGAACGTGCAGCGAACCGGCCGAACCGATGCCGTTGATAAGCAAGAATTCATCGCGGTCAAACTCGAGCAGGTTGGCGTCATAGCCAAGCCATTCGACCTCGACGCCCTCTTCGTTTGGGGCAAGGCGCGAGTCGACGTCGCGAGGGGCGACGTATCCGTGAAGTTCAAAGCCAACGTCTTCGAGGGTCTGCTGCAGCACGCGCGCGTGGCCACCAGAACCGAGCATTACTAGCTTTGGAAACTCGCCCTTGGCCGGTTGGCTGGCGAATAGCTCACCGAGATCACTCAACGTATTCACCGACTGCGTAGTCTTGCGTGGCGACGGTGCCGATTACCTCGTAGAAGTCGAATGAGGTGCGGCCGGCACCCGGGCGACGGCACTCTAGGTCGGCCTCGGTAATCACGGCACCGGCAGCAATTGGCTGCTTGGCAACTAGCGAACGACGAACCGCGGCCTTGTTTGAAACCTCGATCGGCTGGCACTCCTTGACCTCTTTGCCAAGGGCAATCGTGGTCAGGCGAATCTGGTCGATCATGGCCCTAAGCTCGGTTGGGTCAAGCGATGCCTCGTGGTCTGGGCCCTCTAGTGTCTTGTCTAGGGTGAAGTGCTTCTCGATAACGGTAGCGCCAAGGGCAACCGCAACGGTCGAAGCCAGGATGCCCGCCGAGTGGTCTGAATAACCAACCGGTAGGCCGAATTCGTCGGCAATGAGCTTGATTGCGTTGAGGTTCAGGATGTCTAGCTCGGCCGGATACTGTGTGGTGCAGTGCAAAATGGTGCACTTCTGCTTCATGATCTTTTCGACCCGAGGGTCATCCCAGTAAAGGTCAAGCTCGGCGGCCGATGGGTAAGCTTCAGATGCAACCAGGCCGTTGGCCTTAGCAAAACCGAAAGCGATGAACTTCAACGCCTGCTCGATTTCAGGGATGTTGGCCATACCAGTTGAAAGAATCACCGGCAGGTTTGAGAGGCCGGCTTCAACCAGCATCGGCGCGAAGGTTAGGTCGCCAGAGGCAACTTTTACCAGCGGAATGTGTAGTTCATCGATTAGGAATGCAAGCTCGTCTAGGTCGAAACCGGTAGACAAGAAGCCGATGTTCTTGGCCTTGGCGTGGTCGCGCAAGCGAGCGAACTCTTCGTGCGAAAGCTCGAGGCCCTTCAGGAGATCCCACTGCGAACGAGTGTCTCCGTCGCCCTTCTTTTGGTATTCGGCCAGCTGGGCATCCTTGCGGGCTAGCTTGTCGGCCGAGAAGGTCTGAAACTTGATGATGTCGGCACCGGCTTCGAGTGCTACGTCGATCATCTCGATGGCGCGTTCGACCGAACCGTTGTGGTTCACTCCGGCTTCGGCAATGATCAAAACTTTTTCACTCATGGTAGATCCTTAAATCTTTTCTTAGGTGGGCTCGGAAGGTCGAAACTTGCTAACAGGTGGGCTGCCTTCTTGGCAAAACCCGCGGAGCCGAATGGCGATGGTGCAGAGGCGGCAAGCGCTTGAAACTCGGGAGTGAACGCCTTCTGCAGACCGGCCAGAATCTCGTTGCGGTTGAAAACACCCGACTGAGAACCGTCGACCTTGATAACGCCGGCTCCCATTGGGCGACCCTCTTGGCGGTTGCCAATCAAGACCGAAGCCTTGCCGAAAATCGGCGCTTCAAGAACGGTGGATGATGAGTTGCCGGTGACCACGTCGACCTCGCGCATAACCGAGAGGTAACCGAGTTGGCCAAATGATTCAACGTAAGAAACGTGGTCTGGGTGCGCTGCGGTAAAGGCTGCGATTGCGGCACGCACGTCGTCTGAGCCGATGTCGTTGTTGGTGCCCGTGATGATCAGCTGCACGTGGTTGCCGTCGGCACCAGCGGGTGAAGCAGCTCCTGACGCAGAGATGGCTTCCATCGCAGCAAGCAGCTCGTCGATCATGAACTTTGCCGATGCCACGTCGAAGGCAGCCGGGTGGAAGGTCATCAAGACGTTCTTCATGCCAAAGCGCATGTCGAACTTGTGCTCGAGTTCTTCGCGAGACATGAGCTTCAAATCATTGATAGCGTCGAGCACCGGTGCGCCGAAGTTGAAGACGCGCCCCGGCTCTTCGCCCAACTGAAGCACGCGAGCGCGGTGCTCCTCGGTGGTGGTGAAGTGCAGGTAAGAAAGCTTGGTGATTGAGTGGCGAAGTGAATCATCCATGGCGCCAAGGGTCAGCTCGCCGCCGTGGATGTGAGCCACCGGAATCAGCAAAATGGTCGCCGCCGTTGCCATTGCGAATGCCTCTAGGCGGTCACCGAGTACCACCACAACATCTGGCTTTAGGTGGTTCAGAATCAGTGAGAACTTGGCTACCGCTTCGCCGGTTTCAACCGCTGCGGTTAGCGAGGCGGAACCCTCTTCGCCGAGCAGATTCTTGGTCGGTTCGGCTGCCCAAATGTCGACCTCGGCAGCCGGCGCATAGCCATCGCGAACGATTTCTTCGATGGTGCGACCGTGCTCGGCCGAAAGGTGGGTTCCGGTGACAATAAGTTGCAGATCAACGGCAGGGTTATCGCCCTGCGAGGCCGCCTCGAGCTCGGCAATCAGAGGGCGCAACAGGCCGTAATCGGCACGGGTGCCGGTCATCACCGCAATCTTGCGCGCCAGGTCAGCCATCAGTCGCCTCAGCCAAAACCCGAGGGTTAGCGGCCCAGCCCCTCTGCCAATCTCGGCGTAGAAGGTAGGCAAATCAAGGAT
>CANGGK010000062.1 GCA_947453475.1 Microbacteriaceae bacterium | reverse complement strand
GATGCAGTGAAGACCGCATTCGACGCACTAGTTGAGTCACAGCAGAAGTTGGGCGAGGCAATCTACGCCGCCGCTCCAGCTGAAGGCGAAGAGGCAGCAGCCGAGGCTTCGGCCGAAGATGTTGTCGACGCCGAGGTTGTTGACGAAGACGAGAAGAAGTAATGAACGAAGAGAACATGAACCCTGAAGGGTCATCCGATTCGATTCACGATGCTTCGCAATCTCTCGAATCAGACAACCCTTCGGGCTCTGATCCTCTTGACGAAGAACTGAAGGACCTGGTCGAAGACTTGGGTCCACAGAGCAAGGAGGCCGAACTATTGGCCGACTTGCAGCGTCTGCAGGCCGAGTTTGTGAACTACAAGGCGCGCGTTGAACGCGACCGCGATGTAGCTCGCAACTCTGCCATCGCAGAAGTGCTTCGCGCTATTCTGCCGGCACTCGACGACCTGTCACGCGCAGAGGCACACGGAGACCTAGAGGGTTCACCGTTTGCCGCTGTGGTTGGCAAGCTTCGCAACGCAGGAGATAAGTTTGGCCTAAAGGCATTTGGCGAGAAGGGCGATAAGTTCGACCCAGAGATCCACAATGCCCTCGTCCAGACTCCTTCGGCCGATGTCACCGAAAACGTCATCGCTGACGTCGTCGAGCCGGGCTTCATGCTCGGTGACCGCCTACTTCGCCCAGCAATGGTCGCGGTAAGCATCCCAGCCTAAATTCCAATTCACACCAACAAAGAGGTTCGCTAAAAGATGGCAAGTCAAGACTGGTTCGACAAGGATTTCTACAAGATCCTTGGCGTAACTAAAGGCGTGTCTGAAGCAGAGCTAAAGAAGACCTATCGCAAGCTGTCACGCCAGTTTCACCCAGATACAAACCCGGGTGATGCAAAGGCGGAGGCACGCTTCAAGGAAATCTCCGAGGCATACTCGGTGCTGTCTGACAAAGATCAGCGTGCCGAGTATGACCAGATGCGCGCAATGGGCCCTGGCGCCCGCGCGGGATTCGGCGGCAACGCCGGCGGCGGTTTTTCTGGTGGCGGCGCTAACTTCGGTGGCGCAGGCTTCGAGGATGTCTTCGCGAACCTCTTTGGTGGCGGTGGCGGCTTCGGCGGGCCTCGCGGTCCGCAGCGCGGCCAAGACCTAACCACTACCCAAACCCTCGACTTCATCGATGGCGTGAAGGGCACAACCATCAAGTTGTCGCTGCGCGCAGGCGCTGAACCGACCACAATCAAGATTCCGGCGGGCGTCTCAGACGGCCAAAAGATCAAGATTGCCGGCAAGGGTAACCCGTCTCCAAACGGCGGGCCCGCTGGCGACCTCATCATCACCGTCACCGTGAAGACCCACCCGGTCTTTACTCGCGACGGCAACAACATCCGTGTGGTTGTTCCAATCACCTTCGCAGAAGCCGTGCTGGGCGCAACCATTCAGGTGCCGACCCTTGGCGGCGACCCGGTCAAACTAAAGGTTGCCCCTGGCACACCTAATGGCCGAGTGCTTCGCGTGAAGGGCCGCGGTGTCGTTACTGCAAAGGCAGAGGGTGACCTTTTGGCCACCGTCGAAATTGCCGTGCCTAGCCACGTAAGCGATAAGGCCAAGCAAGCTCTCGAGGAATTTGACGGGTTCCTCCCGGATGAAGACCCACGTGCCGATCTTTTGATCAGGGCCGGCCTTCTCTAAAAGGCCAGGACAGGGAGGCTAGAGATGGAACAGTTCGACGAGAACACCCCGCTCTTTGTGATTTCGGTTGCGGCCGAACTCGCTGTCATGCACCCGCAAACCCTGCGCCAATACGACCGCCTCGGTCTAGTTACGCCGAGCCGCACTTCGGGCTCGAGCCGTCGCTACACCATGCGCAACGTTGCCCAGCTTCGCGAAATCGCCCGCTTGTCGGCCGAGGGAGTGAGCCTCGAGGGCATCCGGCGCATCCTTGAACTTGAAAACCAGAACACCGAACTCACACAAAGAGTGCGAGACCTGGAACAAGCCTTGGCCAACGAACTGATGAACCGACCGGGTAACCGAGTGTTCGCAGCCGGCGACCAAGGCGTAGAGAGCCTCACTCGAGGCCAACGCCCATCGAAGCACACGCAAGTCGTGGTTTGGCGAGCACGATAAGCATTTCGCTAAACTGTGGCTTATGACTGAAAACAACCGCTCATACGGCCAAGGTGCAAAGGGCGAGCCTGACGCCCCAATCGCAAAGAAGGCCGGTTTTCTAACCCGCCTCAAATACAACTTCGACAACTCGATTGCCAAGAGTGGCGCCTTCGTGGCCTACATGTTCGGTGGCCTCGTGGTTATGTCGATTCTCGTTGTTCTAATCAAGTACGCGCTCTACGCCGTGCCTGCTCTTTACGCAGGCGACAAGCTTCCAGCCCCTACCTTCGAAACCTTCTGGGGTTCATTCGCGGGTCTACTTGGCAAGGGTGGCGAGCCTACTTGGGCCGACCGCATCCTTGGAATCATCAGCTGGGCTGTCACCATTACCCTCGCCGGTAGCGTTACCGGTTTCATCGTCGGTGCAATCAACCGCACCTTCGAGCGCCTGCGCAAGGGCAAGAGCCCGGTGGTTGATTCGGGCCACACCCTCATCCTTGGTTGGTCAAACCGCGTGTTCCCGATTTTGAAGGAACTTGCGATTGCTAACGAAAACGTTCGCAAGCCACTAATCGTCATCTTCAGCAACAAGAGCCGCGAGTTTATGGAAGACGAGATTGAGTCTCGCGCCGAAGGCCTCGGCAAGCTGAAGGTAATCACCCGCTCGGGCGACCCAACCAACCCAGCCGATCTAAAGCGCACCAACATCTCGGGCGCCAAGTCGATCATCATCTTGGATGAAGACGAAGCTGGCGACGCAACCATCGTTTCAACCGTGCTTGCAGTGAAGTCGGTAAATGCAAACCCGAACACCCGCATCATCGCTGAGGTTGACGACCCACACACCGCAGAGGCTCTCGAGACCGCAACCGAAGGTCGAGTCATTTCGGTTCGCTCGCACGACGTAATCGCACGCGTAACCGCGCAGGCCTCGCGCCAGCCGGGTTTGGCGGCGGTCACCCTTGACCTGCTCGACTTTGCCGGTGACGAAATTTACTTCAACACCGTTCCGGCGCTTGCTGGCAAGACCTATGCCGACGCCATCCTTGCCTTCAATGAGGCTTCGGTTATCGGTCTGGTTGACGACCAAGGCGTGGCTCACCTGAACCCTAAGCAGTCAACCAAGTTGACCGCGACCACTCAGATTATTGCCATCGCAGAAGATGACGACAAGGTGGTTTACACCGGTGTTCGTGAAGACATCGCCGCTCGCAAAATCAGCACCAAAAAGTTGCCAGCCGCAAAGGCCGAGCACCTTTTGGTAATCGGTTGGTCTTCAATGGGCCGCTCGGTAATCACCGAACTTGCCGACTTCTTGCCAAAGGGTTCTTCGGTTCACATCGTTGCGCAAAGCAAGTTTGTTGCAGCTGCCGACCTTGCCGACCTGAAGTTTGGTGACCTAAAGGTCACGAACGCAACCGTCTCGGGTGACATCGATGAGCTAATCGCTGCTGCTTCTGCAAAGAAGTACAACGAGGTCATCATCCTTGGTTACCGCAACGCAATCAGCGAGTCTGAAGCAGATGCTCAGACCATGCTGACCATGCTTCAGATGAACCAGCTATTCGCTGCCGAGGGTAACGGCGTTGAGCCAACCCGCCTTGTTGCCGAGATTCTAGACAGCCGCAAGGCAGAGCTCGCACGCGTTGCTGCAGCCGACGACCTAGTGGTCAGCGACAACTTGGCTGCACTGCTGATTGCTCAGGTGTCAGAGAACCCAGCGCTTGCGCCGGTTTTCGAAGACCTATTCGACGCAGATGGCGCTGCTATCAACGTTCGACCAATTGATCACTATGTGCCACTTGGCAAGGAACTCGAGTATGCCGAGCTTGTTGCAATTGCGCGCGCTCACGGTGAATCGGCAATCGGTTATCGCGTGCTTGCTGAGGCGCCTGGCGATGCGGCATCTGGTGTTCGATTGAACCCGGCCAAGACCGCCAAGTTCACTCCGGCTGAGGGCGACGCACTAGTCGTAATTTCAGAGCTAGAGTAACTAAATGATTGAACAGACAGTGGCCGGGGCAATAGCTGCCCTGGCCACTTTTGTTAACCCCGAGAAACGCGCGTTTTTTCCCAAGTTCTTCAAGGCCGGGCCAGGCCAATATGGCGAGGGTGACATCTTTTTAGGTGTTACCGTGCCAAACGTACGCGCGGTTGCCAAACAGTTTGCCGGGCTAACCGAGGCCGAAATTTATGAATTGATGCATTCGGCAATTCACGAACACCGATTGCTCGGTTTGATCATGCTGGTGGCCAAGTGGAAGAAAGCGAAGACCGACTCTGCACAGCAGGAGCTCTTTGAGTTCTATCTGCGCCTGGTCTATGAAGGTCGGGTCAATAACTGGGATTTGGTCGACACCTCGGCGCCCTACTTTGGCATGTATTTAGTCGGCAAGCCAGATTCGATGCAGTTGCTTGAAAGCCTTGCGCGAAGCGAGAAGCTTTGGGAGCGCCGCGTCTCGATTATGTTTACCTTTGCGTCAATTCGAGCCAGCAAGCTCGGTAAGGGTCCGGCTGATTTCGCGCCGACCATTCACATCGCCGAGATTTTGCTGCACGATAAGCACGACTTGATTCACAAAGCGGTGGGTTGGATGCTTCGCGAAGTGGGTAATCGCGATGTCGGTGAATTGCGAAATTATTTGAGCCGCTACGCGGCTGTAATGCCTCGCACAATGCTTCGCTACGCCATCGAGAAACTTGACGCCGATGAACGCAAGAAATGGCTCGGGGCCAAAACTAGTTAGTCGATGTCGACTACTACCGGAACATGGTCGCTCGGCGCTTCGCCCTTGCGTTCATCCCGGTCGATAACCGCACGAGTCACGCGCTCGGCAAATGGGTCGTTGCCAAGGATGAAATCGATTCGCATGCCCTCGTTGCGTGGGAATCGAAGCTGCTGGTAATCCCAATAGGTGTAACCCTCTGGAATGCGAGGGCGAACCACGTCGGCTAGGCCGATTTGCTCGAAGGCCTCGAACGCCTGTCGTTCTGGCTCAGAAACGTGGGTGGAGCCAACGAAGTCATTGATATCCCAGACGTCGGTGTCTAGCGGAGCGATGTTAAAGTCGCCCATAAGCGCTAGCGGCACATCGCCCGAGTGTTCTTGGAACTCGGCAGTGGTGGCGGCCAGGCGGTCTAGCCACTCGAGTTTGTAGGTGTAGTGCGGGTCATCCAAGGTGCGACCGTTTGGAACATAGAGCGACCAAAGGCGAACGCCGTCGAATGTTGCACCCAGCGCGCGAGCTTCTTCAACCTGAGGCTTGCCCTCTTTGCCGAAGCTTGGCATTCCGCTGAAGCCAATCTC
>CANGGK010000061.1 GCA_947453475.1 Microbacteriaceae bacterium | reverse complement strand
TTGCCAAGGTTGGGGTCGCGAGTTCGAATCTCGTCATCCGCTCGCAGTAGGGCGTAAGCCTCGCAAAGCATGGTGGAGTGGCTGAGCGGCCCAAAGCAACAGCCTGCAAAGCTGTAAACCCACGGGTTCAAATCCCGTCTCCACCTCGATTCAAATAATCAAATAAATGGTCGATTGGCGCAGCGGTAGCGCACTTCCTTGACATGGAAGGGGTCACTGGTTCGATCCCAGTATCGACCACCAGCAGGTCCCACAAAGTGGGACCTTTTGCTTTGTCCAGATCGAACCAGTGCCCGAAAATGCGCTGTCGCGCATTTTCCTAGTTCGATCCCAGTATCGACCACCAAGCAAAAAAGCCCCGACACTGTCGGGGCTTTTGCATTTAAGTGGCTAGTTGTTGATCTTTAGAGTTTTTGCGGTCGATGCTAGCGAAGCAGCGGCAACATTTGGATCGGCAGACAACTTGGTGCCGAAGCTAGGGATAATTTGCTTTAGCTTGCCCTTCCAGCCGTCGAAGTCAGCTGCAAAGCTACGTTCGAGAACCTGAAGCATTACGAATACAGCAGTCGAAGCACCCGGTGAGGCTCCTAGGAGGCCCGAGATTGAGCCATCAGCTGAAGTGACCACCTCGGTGCCAAACTGCAGCACTCCGCCCTTCTTGCGGTCTTTCTTGATTACCTGAGCGCGCTGGCCTGCATTTAGTAGACGCCAGTCTTCTGGCTTAGCCTCAGGCATGAACTCAAGAAGCGACTCGAACTTCTTCTCCTTCGACTTAACCAACTCGCCAATTAGGTACTTGATGAGCGGGAAGTTTCCGAGACCGACCGAAAGGTAAGGAATCAGGTTGGCTGGGCGCAGTGAAGCGGGTAGATCGAGAATGGAACCATTCTTCAAGAACTTAGGGTTTGCGGTCGCGTATGGGCCGAAAAGCAAACTTGCCTTTCCGTCAACCACGCGGGTGTCTAGGTGAGGCACCGACATTGGGGGAGCGCCAACGCTCGCCTGACTATAAACCTTGGCCTGATGCTGAGCAACAAGCTCCTGATTCTCAGTTCGCAACCATTGGCCTCCGACCGGGAAGGTTCCGTAGCCCTTGGCTTCGCCAATTCCAGATTTCTGGAGCAACTTCAGTGCCCAACCGCCGGCACCTACGAAGACGAACTTTGCGTTGCGATATGTGCGTGCACCCGTCTTGGTGTCACGGATGGTTACCTGCCAAGACTTGTTCTTGAGGCGAGTAAGACCTTGAACTTCGCTCGAGGTCTTTACCTCGACACCGTTCCTTGTGAGGAAGCCGAACAATTGGCGAGTGATAGAGCCAAAATCGACGTCAGTTCCTGAAGCGATATATGTGGCTGCAATAGGTTCGTTGCCGGTGCGACCCTCAATGAGTAGCGGTGCCCACTTGGCGATTTGCTTTGGGTCTTTAGAAAACTGCATCCCAGCAAACAGTGGCTGGTCCTTGAGCGCTTCAAAGCGACGTGAAAGATAGTCGACATCCTTAGCGCCGCGAACGAAAGTCATGTGTGGGGTGGCATTGATGAAGGTCTCTGGTGCACCGAGAATCTTCTTGTCAACCAGGTGTGACCAGAACTGACGCGAAAGCTGGAACTGCTCGTTAATTGCCACTGCCTTTGCTGGGCTCGGCAGCGACCCATCCTTGGTGTCTGGCATGTAGTTCAATTCGCATAAAGCTGCGTGGCCGGTGCCAGCGTTGTTCCAAGGGTTCGAGCTCTCAAGAGCCACCTGATCGAGGCGCTCATAGACTTCAATTTTGAGCTTTGGGGATAGCAATTTTAGGAAGGTGCCCAAAGTGGCACTCATGACGCCCGCACCAATGAGGATTACGTCTGGATTTTCTGAATTACTCACTGGTTCAGTCTAACTTCGATGTTCGAGTGAACGCATGACTCAAGTGATTTATACAGCCTGAATTTAGACTGCGGTTCCAACCAATTGACCAATTCCATAGGTGATACCCATGGTCAGAAGGCTAACTACGACGTTGCGAATGATTGCCTTTCCAGATTTAGCTCCGCCAATCTTGGCACCAACGAATCCGGTTACTGCAAGCGATGCGATGACGGCCACGACTGTTACCTGAATGCGGTAGCTGACCCAAGGCCCGGTCACGGCTAGCAATGGCAGCAAGGAGCCGCCGGCAAAAGCCACGAAAGATGAGATAGCCGCTTGGCCAGGGCTAGCATGCTGCTCTGAATCGATGCCCAACTCGGCCTCTGCGTGTGCTTTCAAGGCATCCTTGCTGGTCAACTCTGCCGCCACCTTTTGAGCAAGATCGAGCGATAAGCCTTTCTGTTCATAGAACCAGGCGAGCTCTCGCAGCTCCATTTCAGGGTTCTCGGCGAGCTCAATGCGCTCTTTAGCCAGGGCAGCCTTTTCACTGTCTTTCTGCGCCGAAACCGAGGTGTATTCGCCGCCCGCCATTGAAATCGACCCTGCAACTAGACCAGCAATACCTGCAATCAAGATGGCGTTAGAGTCGGTCGTGGCACCAGCCACACCCATCACGAGACCGGCGGTCGAGACGATTCCGTCGTTTGCTCCAAGCACGCCGGCACGCAGCCAGTTGAGTTTCGCGGCCATCGAAGAGCGCTGGAATTCTTGGCTCGCAAGCACGGCTTCGTCGAGTTTGTTCAAATCTTGGTTTTTGGGCATAAGACCATCAAACACAATGAATTGCCAGATGGCTAGCAAGGCACGCCTTAGTTGAATCGCTAGGATTGGATAGTTCAGCAAGCTATTGGAGTGCATGTGTCAGTGATCAAAGTAACCGTCGACGGAACCGCTCGTGAACTCGAGGCTGGAGCCGATGGATTCGGTCTATTCACCGACAAGACAATCGTCGCTCAGCGAGTAAACGGTGAACTTCGCGATCTAGCCCACAAACTGCACGATGGTGACGTCACCGAAGGCGTACTTATCTCTTCGCCAGACGGTTTGAACATTCTTCGCCACTCTGCCGCTCACGTGCTTGCACAGGCGGTTCAGAGCATCAACCCAGAAGCGAAATTGGGCATTGGCCCTCCAATCACCGACGGTTTTTACTATGACTTCGACGTCGAGACTCCATTTGCACCCGAAGACCTAAAAGCGCTTGAAAAGGCCATGGATCGAATCATTCGCCAGGGTCAACGCTTCATTCGACGCGTAACCACCGATGGCGAAGCAACGGTTGAGCTTTCAAATGAGCCATACAAGATTGAACTGATAGGTCTAAAGGGAAACCAAGATGCCGTTGGCGAGGGTTCTGCCGAGGTTGGCGCTGGCGAACTGACCATCTATGACAACGTCGACCCACAGACTGGCAATGTGGTCTGGAAGGACCTATGCCGCGGACCGCACCTTCCAAACACTCGCATGATTGGCAATGGCTATGCGCTGACTCGCTCTGCAGCCGCCTACTGGCGCGGTAACGAGAACAACAAGCAACTTCAGCGCATCTACGGAACCGCCTGGCCAACCAAGGATGAACTTCGCGCCCACCAAGAACGCCTGGAAGAAGCAGCTCGTCGTGACCACCGTCGCCTCGGAGCCGAGCTAGATCTATTCTCATTTCCTGAAGAGATCGGCTCGGGACTTGCCGTATTCCACCCGAAGGGCGGAATCATGCGCCGCGTGATGGAGGATTACAGCCGTAAGCGACACGAAGAGTCTGGCTACGAGTTCGTTTACTCGCCTCACATCACCAAGTCAAACCTGTTCGAGCAGTCTGGCCACTTGGCTTGGTACGCCGACGGCATGTTCCCTCCGATGGTGATGGACGAAGAGGTCGACGAAAACGGGTTTGTTCGCAAGCAGGGGCAAAACTACTACCTCAAGCCAATGAACTGCCCGTTCCACATCTTGATCTTTAAGTCACAGGCACGAAGCTATCGCGACCTTCCGCTGCGCATGTTTGAGTTCGGCTCGGTATACCGTTACGAAAAGTCAGGCGTTCTGCACGGTCTTACTCGCGTTCGAGGAATGACTCAAGACGATGCACACCTTTTCGTCACCCCAGACAACATGGAAGAAGAGTTGACCAAGGTTCTTGGCTTCGTCCTTGGACTTTTGCGCGACTACGGTCTAGACGACTTTTACCTCGAACTTTCGACCAAAGAAGAAGGCAACCCGAAGTTTGTCGGCGACCCAGCAATTTGGGAAACAGCGACAGCGACACTTCAGAAGGTAGCCACCGCATCTGGGCTCGAGCTTGTTCCAGACCCGGGAGGTGCCGCTTTCTACGGCCCGAAGATTTCGGTTCAGGCTAGAGATGCCATCGGGCGCACCTGGCAGATGTCTACCATTCAACTCGACTTCAACCTTCCTGAGCGTTTCGACCTCGAGTACACGGCGTCAGATGGTACCAAGCAGCGACCGGTGATGATCCACCGCGCTCTATTCGGTTCAATTGAACGCTTCTTTGGCGTGCTCACCGAGCACTACGCGGGCCACTTCCCACCATGGTTGGCTCCTGTCCAGGTCGTCGGGGTTCCGATTGCCGAGGCATTCTCGCCTTACCTTCACACGATTGCCGACCGCCTGAAGGCTGCCGGTGTTCGTGTGACTATCGACGACTCTGACGATCGCATGCAGAAGAAGATTCGTAATCACACAATGGCTAAGGTTCCGTTTATCTTGCTTGCCGGTGGCGAAGATGAGGCTGCCGGTGCGGTTAGCTTTAGATTCCGCGACGGCCACCAAGAGAATGGCATCCCAGTAGACGAAGCGGTAGCCCGCATCCTGAAGGCAATCGAAGACAAGGTTCAGGTTTAGCCGTGACTGAACCGCGGATGGAATTCTCAAGTGAGTTGCCGGGCGTGCCAAACGCCTTTCAGCACCTTTGGACTCCACACCGCATGGTTTACATCCAGCATGGCCAGCAGCCGCCCGAACACGAATGCCCTTTCTGTCTCGCTACCGACAAGGCAGACGAAGAGTCATTGATTGTTTATCGCGGCGTTCACGCCTACGCGCTGCTCAACCTTTTCCCATATAACTCTGGGCACATGCTCGTCTGCCCATATCGCCATATCGCAACCTATGATCAAGCCACGCCTGAGGAAATTGCCGAAATCGGGGCAATCACCCAGCAAGCCATGCGAGTGCTTAAGCATGTATCAAAGGCTCAGGGGTTCAACATCGGAATGAACCAGGGTGAGTTAGCTGGCGCTGGAATCGCGGGGCACCTGCATCAGCACATTGTTCCGCGCTGGTTACACGACGCAAATTTCTTTCCAATCATTGCCGAAACGAAGGCTCTGCCTCGTTTACTTGGCGAAGTTCGTAATGATATCGCTAACGCGTGGGACACCGTTTAGACTTGTTTCCATGAGCAACTCATCTATCCCAACTTCAACGACCGGCACCCCTCTAGTCAAGCGCGGCTTGGCCGAAATGATGAAGGGTGGCGTCATCATGGACGTCGTCACAGCAGAACAGGCAAAGATCGCCGAAGATGCTGGTGCGGTCGCGGTTATGGCCCTCGAGCGAGTGCCGGCAGACATCCGTGCGCAAGGTGGCGTTTCGCGCATGAGCGACCCAGACATGATTGACAGCATCATCAACTCGGTTTCTATCCCAGTGATGGCAAAAGCTCGCATCGGTCACTTTGTTGAGGCTCAAATTCTTGAATCACTAGGCGTTGA
>CANGGK010000060.1 GCA_947453475.1 Microbacteriaceae bacterium | reverse complement strand
TAAGACGAGCGCTCTGGCAGGTGGCCGTTCTTGAGGTCCTTAATCAGCGCGTGGGCAACATCGATGCGGAAGCCGTCGACACCGCGGTCAGACCAGAAGCGAGCGGTCTTGATGAAGTCGTCGCGAACCTCCTGGTTATCCCAGTTGAAGTCAGGCTGCTCTTTGGCGAACAGATGCATGTACCACTGGCCAGGGGTGCCATCTGGCTCAGTAATGCGAGTCCAAGCGGTTGGGCCGAAGTGGCTAATCAGCTCGGATGGGCGAATCTCGCCATTCTCACCCTTACCGTCGCGGAAGATGTAGCGGTCGCGCTCCTTGGAACCCTTAGGCGCCTTAAGTGCGGCCTGGAACCATTCGTGCTGGTCACTCGAGTGGTTTGGCACCACGTCAACGAACACACGGATGCCTGCGGCGTGCAAAGTCTCGAGCATCTCGTCGAACTCGGCCAAGGTGCCGATGCGAGGGTCGATGTTGCGGTAGTCGGCAACGTCGTAGCCACCGTCGGCAAGCTCGGATGGGTAGAACGGGCTGAGCCATACAGCGTCAACGCCAAGCTCCTTTAGGTAAGGAACGCGTGAGGTGATGCCCTTTAGGTCGCCGATGCCATCGCCGTTCTGGTCGGCATAGCTGCGAGGGTAAATCTGATAGACGACGGCTTGACGCCACCAGTCTGCAGGGCCACGGAGGAATGTGTGTTCGGCCATGTTTGGCACCTTTCACTTAACGCCAAACCGGCCGACCATTTCTGGCCAACCGGTTGGGCTTGAAACTCTATTTAGGTTATCTATTACTTCACAGAACCCGCGGTAAGACCACGAACGAAGTAACGCTGAAGCGAGAAGAACACTGTCAGCGGAATGATCACCGAGATCAAACAGCCGGCCATAACGACCTGCCATCCTTCACCGTGCTGACCGAGCATCGACAGAATCGTGTAGGTCAAGACGTTGTGGTTACCCACGAACATGAACGCCACGAAGTAGTCATTCCAAACCCAAAGGAACTGGAAGATTGCAAACGATGCCAGTGCTGGAACAGACATTGGAATGATGAGACGCCAGAAGATCTGGAAGTGGCTGGCACCATCGATGCGAGCAGCCTCAATCAGAGCGGTTGGCAGGGTCATCATGTAGTTGCGCAAGATGTAAACAGCCAGCGGCATTGCGAAGGCAGAGTGCACAACCCAACCGGCAGGGTATTCACCCGACAGGTGGAAGTCACCGTATTCGTTGCCCGGGATGGTCAACAGCCACTGGTCAAGAGCCACAAACATCTGAAGCACGGCCACGATTGCCGCCTGCATTGGCACAACCATTAGCCCGATGATTAGCGAGAACCAAACTTCTTTACCCTTGAACTCCAAGAAGGTAAAGCCGTAGGCAGCGAAAGCCGCAAAGGTAATCGGCAAGATGGTTGCCGGAACAGCTACCGCGATGGTGTTGAAGAACGAGGTACCGATATCCCAGTACTGCGGGTCAAAAACGGTCTTGAAAGACTCGAGGCTCCAGTTCTGGTGCAACGGGTCGAGAATTGCCGTCCACCAACCGCTAGAAATCGAGTCGTCACGGCTGCGGAACGCGGTTACGAGCAGACCGACGGTAGGCAGAGCCCAAATGACGACAACCACCAACATGGTGATGGTCGCGCCGAGGCGCCATCCGCGAAGCTTTGTCAGAAAAGCGTTTTCTTTCATCGGATTTCCTCCTGCTTGCGATAGGTGCGCACCTGGTAAATCATGATCGGAATAATCGCAATCATGAGAAGCAAGACCACTGCGGCTGCCTTACCGGTGTTGTTGTAAACGAAGTACTGGCGGAAGAAGTCGACACCGAGAACGTTGGTGTGGAAGTTACCGCCGGTCATACCCCAAATCACATCGAAGATCTTCATGGTGCTGATTAGCACGGTGATGAAAACCGAGACCGCGGTTCCCCAAATCTGCGGAAGAACGATCTGGAAGAACGACTGCCATCCGGTGGCTCCGTCGATGGCAGCGGCTTCGACGGTCTCTTCAGGAACAGCCTTAATGGCTGCCGAAAGCAAAGTCATTGCAAAACCGGCATTTGCCCAGACAACAACAACCATGATTAGCAGACTGTTAATCGAGAATGACTCGTTCTGCAACCAAGCGACTGGAGTGCCACCGAAGGCCTGAACAACCGCGTTCAAAATTCCGATCTGTGGGCCATTTGAGTTCCACGAGTAGCTCAGGCGCCAGACCGAAGATGCAGCCACGAACGAGATTGCCATCGGCATGAAGACGATCGACTTGAAAACGCGCTCACGAATTGGGCCGAGCTTGTCGGTCAAGGTTGCGATTAGCAAACCGAGTACCACGGTGACGATAGGAACTACAGCAATCCAAAGAACGTTATTGAAAATGGTCTGAAGAAAGTTTGCGTCTGCAAAGAGCTTGTTGAAGTTTCTAAAGCCAACAAATTCAGTCGAGTCTTCGTTCATGAAAGCGAAGATCATGGTCTGAATGGTTGGGTAGACCAAGAATAGGCCGACTAGGGCAAGCACCGGTGCAATGAACACGTATGGGCCAAGGGCCTTTCGAACTTTGTTCGAAGGTAGGTGGCTCACTATGAAGTTTCCTACATAGTAAAGAGCGAAGGTTGCTAGTGGACCGAGCACCACCGCTGCGATAGCGGTAAGAATGGCATCCATTCCGGGTCCTTTCATTAGGTGTTGATGAATCAGTTTAACGCAAGCGAGATCTCGCTAAATGGTGTTGGCGGGAAGAGCTTTCGCTCCTCCCGCCAACATCTTTGTGACTTTGTTACTGCAAGTTATCCGAAGATTACTTGTTGTATGCAGCGTCGATGATTGCGAACGACTGCTCCATGGTCTGCTTGCCAGCGAACCAGTTGGTTAGCTCGCTCCACTCAGCAGCGTTTACTGCTGGTGGTGCCTGGTCTGAACCATCGAAGCCGAAGCCAGTTGCCTTCGAGAAGATGGTCTGGAACTTCTTGTTCAAGGTGCTACCTAGGTAGGTTGGGTTGAAGGTCTTGTGAGGCGATAGGAAGCCTGAAGCCTTCGATGCGTAACCGTGGGTACCCATCTTGTCTGACATGATGAATGCCGCAACCTTTGCAACTGCAGGGTTGTTGTGGAATACACCAGCGGTGTCACCGCCACCTAGAACAGCGCCACCAGCTGGGCCTGAAGGGTAAGCAAATACGCCAACGTGAGCGAAGTTGTTTGCCTTGATTTCAGCCTGGATTGCGTCTGGGAAGAAGCCGGTGATGAATGAGCCCTGCTTTAGCATTGCACAAGCACCCTTAGCTGAAGTGGTCTCGAAAAGACCAGCAGTGGTTGCTAGACCGAAGTTGCGGCTGGTAACACCAGCACCGCCACCAGGAGTGTAACCAGGGGTTAGCAAGGTAGCAGCAAGTGCCTTTCCAGCCTTAACGATTGCAGGGTTGTTCCAGTGAACCTGGCCCTTCCACCACTTGTTGTAGGTTGCAACGCCAGCGTTCTTTAGAACTAGCTCTTCCATCCAGTCGGTAAGTGACCAACCAGTTGCGCCACCAGACTCGGTACCTGCACACCATGGAGCAGCCTTGCCAGAAGCGGCAATCTTGGTCTGAAGTGCGTCAAGCTGAGCCTGAGTGGTTGGAACGGTCCAGCCGTTTGCAGAGAATACAGACGGGTTGTAGAACACGATTGACTTTAGGTTGGCTGAAACAGGTAGACCGTAAGTGGTTGAACCTGACTTGCCTAGAAGCTCGAAGCCAGGAACTTCGGTCTTGATGATCTTGTCAAGGGTTGCCTTGCCGAGAAGCTTGTCTAGTGGAACTAGCTTTGACTTCTGAGCAAGAAGACCGCCTGGCTGTGGCCACATAGCGATGTCTGGTGCCTGACCAGCCTTGATCTTGGTGGTGATGTCGGTGTCGAATGACGCTAGAACGGTCACCTTTGGCTTGATGCCTGAGCTTGCAGGGAACTCAATGTTGAGTTCGTCCTGGAATGCCTGAGCGTCAGCAGCTGAGTATCCGACGAAAACGTTGACGGTGCGAGGTGCGGCCTGAGCGGCGGCGCCCATGCCTAGGCTTGCAGTAGCCAGTGCAGCAACAGCTGCAGCGCCTACTAGACGAGTGCCCTTCTTCATATTGGTATCCCTTTCCATGGATGCGGTGCATGCGAATTAGTGCACCGTGTAAGAAAAACTCTAAAGCGCTTACACAATGAATCCAACCGTTTTTGGAAACGGTTTGGTAACGATTGTAAACGCTTACATTTTTTACAGTGGTTTTGACCAAAAACTTGTCCGGTTTGCAGTTTTTACTTATAGGTTCTGGCTGTGCGCACCGCAAGCGCTTTAGGGCAATGGTGCATGGCTACAGCAGATTCCAGTTAAACCAAAAGGCACCGACCCTTGGGTCGATGCCTTTTGTTGATTCCCTGCCCGGATCCGCATGCGGGCAAAGCTCGTCTTACTAGGAGGTAAGTCTGTTACGGAGCAGGGGTTGCGCTCGGAGCAACCTTTGGAGCATGGGTTGGCTCAATGTGAACCGGCTTTGCTGGTGGGGTCGGGCGAACCGGCGCGACTGGGCGAACCGGAGCCGCACCGAGGGTTGCAATGGCAGCATCGCGAACGGTGGTTGCCGCAGCGATAGCAGCCTTGCGAGCCGCACGAGCATCGGCCTTCTGTGCATCGGTGGTAGCCGCTGCATTAGCAGTTGCATAGGCGGCGTTTGCAGCCTGAACCGACGCCTTGAAGGTGTCAGCGACAACCTTCTTAGCTGCGGCATAGGTAGCGAATACGGTCTTGTAGGCGGCTAGGGCTGCCTCGAAGGTGCCCTTGTCTGCCTTGAACTTGTCTTGAGCAATCTTAAAGACGCCCTGAGCGGCATGGAATGCATCCATGGCTTCTTTGTTTGGGTTCACCTTCGGGGCCTTGGCCGTAGCCGATGGGGCCGGAGCTGAGCCAGTGTTGGCATCTGCCGCAAAAGAAACTGCGGTGCCGCCAAGAACCAAAGCTGCACTTAGTGCGGTGGCAACGATTGCCTTGCTGGTGATCTTGAACATTTGAACCTTCTTCTTGGGTGTAAATCTTGGTGCCTCGTTGGAAAGGGGCCGCTGGGTTTTTTGCCCTGCCAGATAATGATGCGCCGGCTACTTTGTGAGTTTTATGTGAAAAGGGTTCGGGTGGCTTGGGAGTTTGCAGGCAAAGGCACACCGGCGCCCTAGCATTGAGGCATGAGCGCAGCACGCATCCTTGTAGTCGATGACGAACCCGGAGTTCGCGACATGATTTGCGACACCCTGCGCCTCTCGGGTTATGAACCCTTCGAAGCTTCGGATGGGTTTGTGGCCCTTAAGTGGTTGCGCGACAACACAGTTGACCTGGTGATTTCAGACATCAATATGCCGAACATGGATGGCTACGAGTTGCTCGAGCGAATGCGTGCCATTGGCGATGAGACCCCGGCTCTGATGCTGACCGCCCGCGGCGAGCGCGGCGACGTGACCCGCGGCCTTCGCCTAGGCGCCGACGACTATGTGACCAAGCCGTTTGGTTTAGAAGAACTGATGTTGCGCATCGCGGCCATCCTGCGACGCACTATCGGCAGCGGCGATGCAACTGCCGAAGATATTGTGTGCGGCCCACTGGTGCTTAACGAAGACCGTCACACCGTGACTCTTCACGGCGAGCCGGTAGACCTCTCGCCTACCGAGTTCAAATTGCTCTATGAGCTCATGATCAAACACGGCAAGGTAGTTACGAAGGCAACGTTGCTAGACGTGGTCTGGGGTATGGCCTTCGCCGCCAACGCCACCGTGGTCGACACCTACATCTCTTATCTGCGACGCAAGTTGCACATCAACGGCTATGAAGGCATCAAGACCGTTCGCGGCATTGGCTTTCAGATTGCGGCCGATTAAGCGTGAGGTTACAGTCACGCCTATCAATTGCAACGGCCTCCATCATCTCTTTGGTTTCGGTGGCCATCGGCGGTTTTGCCGTCACCACCTCTTTTGACTCTGATGTAGCCCGAGTCGATGACGCCCTCTCGGTTGCCGCCAACCAGGTAGCCCACTCAAAGGGTGACGC
>CANGGK010000059.1 GCA_947453475.1 Microbacteriaceae bacterium | reverse complement strand
TCTGCGATAAGGTCGGTTGCCTTGCCCTTACCTTCGTCGCCCCACTGCGCACCAATAATCACTAATGCAGGCATACTTTTACCCCGTGTTTCAAAGCTTTGGATTGCACGCGAACGGCGTACATCTAAGTTTACTGCCAAACGGCGCTCTAGCGCCTGCCCGAGTTACAGCTTGTGTGCAAACACATGCTGCATTACCCACTGGTGCATGGTGATGGCGGCGGCGGCCGAGGCGTTTATCGATCGGGTTGAGCCAAACTGGCTTATCTCTAAAACCACCTCGGATGACTCAATCGCTGCCTCGCTCAAACCAGGACCTTCCTGCCCGAACAGCAAAACGCAGTTCTCTGGCAGCGGGTATTCCTCAATCTTCTTGCAGCCGGGCACGTTGTCGATTGCGATAATCGGCAGCGGCCCGCCATCCTCGCCCGCGGTCTTGCACCACTCGACGAATTCTTCAACCGATGGGTGGTGACGCACGTGCTGATAGCGGTCGGTGACCATTGCGCCGCGGCGGTTCCAGCGGCGGTTGCCAATGATGTGGACTTCGGCGGCCAGGAAGGCGTTGGCGGTGCGAACGATCGAGCCGATGTTTAGGTCATGCTGCCAGTTCTCGATGGCCACATGATATTTGTGGCGACGCTGGTCGAGCGAGGCAATGATTGCCTCCATCTTCCAGTAGCGATACTGGTCGAGCACGTTGCGGGTGTCGCCATTCAGCAGTAGCTCTGGGTCAAGCAGCGAGTCTGGGTTCGGTTGGCCGGGGGTTCCGGCATCGGCCGGCCACTCGCCCTGCCAAGGGCCAACGCCCCAGGTGGTTTGCTCTGCGGTCTCTGAAGGCCCGCCAGCTACTTCGCCAGCGCCGAAGGCGCTCGAATTAATTTCTGACATGAGACCTCTTTCGAATCTGCAGCGCGACGACCGCTAGCAGTGCAGATGTAAGGCTACCGATAAGCACGCTGACATTGGCAATCGAGTGCTCGGATGGGTTCTCGCCGAACGAGAGCTCTGACATCATCATGGCAACGGTGAAACAGATGCCGAATAGCGAACCAATCGACAGCAGGTCGGCCCACTTCACGTCGGCCGCCAATTTACCAAGCCCCGACTTGGTAACCAGCCAAGTGGTTCCCAGCACACCGATTGGTTTGCCAAACACCATCGCCAAAACCACTCCGAGGGTGATTGCCGAACCGGCTAGTTGACCCTGAAAGTTGGCGAAGGTTTGCCACAGGGTGATGGCTGCAAAAAGTGGCAGCGCTGCCCAGTTCGCGACCTGATTTAGCCAGCTGGCTGCCTTGCGCCCCTGAGGCAGAAACAATCCGAGGGCAACGCCGGCAAGTGAGAAGACCGATAGCGGCTGAAAACTGCTGGCAAAGAACAGGGCGATGATCAGGATGGTTAGCGAGTCATCGACCACAGCAACGGTGAGCAAAAACACTCGAACCGATTTTGGCAAGAATCTACCTGCCGCTGCCAAAACGGCTAGGGCGAAGGCAACATCCGTGCTCATTGGCACACCCCAGCCGGTTGCGCTTGGCAAACCCGAGTTGATGATCGAGTAAATGATTACCGGCACCAGCATTCCGCCAACGGCGGCCAATATCGGCACGATTGCCTGGCGAGGTTTGGCTAGCGAGCCGTGCGTGATTTCGTGGCGCAGTTCAACGCCGAGGCTCAAGAAGAATACGAATATTGCCGCGGCTTTGATGGCCTCTGCGGCGTCGAAAACCATGTTAGATAAGGTCGGCGACTGAGTTCAAAATCTCAGTCGGGCGGAATGGGTACTTGGCAATTTCTGCATCGTCAGCGATTCCGGTGAGCACGAGCACGGTGTGCAGACCGGCTTCGATGCCCGCGACCACATCGGTGTCCATGCGGTCACCAATCATTCCGGTTGATTCTGAGTGCGCGCCAATCTTGCGCATCGCGCTGCGGAACATCATTGGGTTTGGCTTGCCTACGATGTATGGCTTCATGCCGGTGGCCTTGGTGATTAGCGCGGCAACCGAGCCAGCTGCCGGAATCGGACCCTCGGCTGACGGGCCGGTGGCATCCGGGTTGGTCACGATGAATCGCGCACCGGCACCGATGAGGCGCACCGCCTTGGTGAGGTTTTCGAAGCTTAGGTTGCGGGTCTCACCGAGCACAACGTAGTCGGGGTTTTGGTCGGTCTGCACGTAGCCAACGTCGTGCAGCGCCTGGGTCATGCCGGCCTCGCCGATAACGAAGGCCGAGCCGCCAGGCTTCTGGCTGTTCAAGAATGCTGCGGTGGCCAGGGCCGAAGTCCAAATGCGATCTTCAGGGATGTCCAAGCCGGCAAGCTTTAGTCGCGCCGAAAGGTCGCGCGGTGTGTAAATCGAGTTGTTGGTCAGCACCAAGAACGGGGTGCCGGCGTTGGTCCACTTAGCAATCAACTCAGCCGCGCCTGGAATCGGGTGACCTTCGTGCACGAGCACGCCATCCATGTCGGTGAGCCAAGAAGTGATTCCGCTGCGATCTGCCATGTCTCTAGGCTACCAAATGGCTAATCGGCCCAGGCTAATCGGGTCGAGCTGATCGGCCCAGGCTAATCAGCAAAGTCGGCGGTATTGATCTCTTTCATGCGCCTATTAAAGGTGATGATGAAACCGGCGGCGGTGGTGGCAATCGCCAGCACAATGTAAACCGGCATTACTCCGAAGCCATCCACCGCGATTCCGGCGAGCACCATCGAGAGCATCGGGCCGCCCGACCAAATCACCATTTCGAGGCTAAAGACTCGGCCGCGCTTGCTCGGCGCGATTTTGCGTTGAATCACAGTGTTCAGCAGAGGTGTGATTGGGCCCCAGGTTACGCCGAGAATCAGGCCGAAGAAAATCATCACCCAGTATGGTGGCAAGAGCGACATCGGCAGCATCGAGACCGCGACACCCAAAATCGCAATCCTAAAAATAGTGCTGTATTTGAATTTCTTCGAAAGCTTCTCGAACGCCAAAGAGCCCACGATGGTTGCCGCCGCCATGGCCGAAAGCAAGAACCCGAGGCCCTGAGCATCGCCCTTAGCGGTGAAGTACTTTGGCAGCACAATCATCTCGGTTGGCAGGTAAATCATCGCCAGGGTCATTACTCCGGCGAGCATGATGGCCACCGATGGCGTACTGCCCAAAACCTTGAAACCCTCCATCGCAAACTTAAAGAGGTTCTTCTCTTCTTCGTGAGGTTCGATCTGCTCGGTCACCCGAACGAAGAACATCAAGGCACCGGCAACCAAGCCGAAGGCCGAGACCACAAAAAAGGTGTTGTAAACGCCAAAGGCTCCGATACACAACGAGGCTAGCGCCGGGCCAATAGCAAAACCGCTTGCAAAAATCGCTTCTTGGATGGAGTTAACGCGCTCAAGTGACAACCCGGCAACGCGGGCAACATCTGGCATAAATGACTTGCGCGCCGAACCGGCGCCCGAGCCGACTGTTGAACGAATCAGACCAATCGCGATTAATAGCGGCAGGGTCATCTGCCACATGCCGGCAGCAATCGGAATCAGCAGGGTTACCGCTGCCGTGAGGAACTCGATAATCATTCCGACTCGACGGCGGCCATACTTATCGATAATCGAGCCGACAACCGGGGCAAGCAGCAGCCCAGGAATCGAGGTGATGGCAATCATTGCGCCGGCACTGGTTGCCGAGCCGGTTAATTGAATAGCTAACCAAGGGAAGGCCATGTAGACCATCGATCCCGATACAACGCTCAGCATCGAAGATGCCAGCGTGATGACAATCGGTGTCAGACGCGGCTTAGCGTTTGGGGTGCTTTGGCTCATTATTTTCAATCTGTCTGACTATTTATTGATTACGAATTTCAGGCTGTAACCATGTGCAAATGTTTTTCTTGGTAGTCGAGAGTCTCGAACGCTTACTTGAGTGAAATACGTGCTGTCCTTCAACTTCTTGCAGTATGCCATGATTTCGTTCAGGGCTTTCGCTGATGGAACGGCGACGATTTCACACCTCACCCGGCCATAGCCGGATGCGCTGAGCAATATGTTGTTTATGTTTTTTGCTACTGCCCGTGACCAACTGCGCCCAGAAAACCTCTTGGTAATCGTTGGGTATGCTTTGGCCGGCGGGCTGTAGGTGAATGCATTCTGAAAAATGACGTTTCCGAATGGCGAAACGAAGAGCAGGTCTGGAGATCCCGAACCGGCCGGAACGGTAACGCGAATGGTGTCTCCAGCGGTTGCCGAAAAACCCAGCTCCTTGGAAGCCAACCTCACTGACGTAATTGCATCGAGATTTGATCCGTTGAACTCTACGATCCCTCCTGAGTTAGAAACTAAACGCCGAGAACCGTTAGGCGGGCTTGAAAACCTGGGACCCCTAGGTTCTGGCAATTCCACATAACTCCAATCAGAAACGGAGAGCCCATTGAGCGCGCGGACCCTAAACCGATAAGGCAATGTTGGTTGAACACCCGGAATTGAGGCTGTAAACGATCGCTGCGCCGCGCTGGCAAGCTCTACCCAATCAGAGCTCAGCGAATATTTCCATTGAATTTCGTAACCAGTTATCTCTGAGCCGCCATCTTCAACCGGAGCGGCCCAACTCAGAGTGGCTGATTTGCTAAGTCGTTCCACCTTCAAATTTGTTACTTCACCTGGGGCAGCGACGGTTTCCAAGGATGCAATCTGCACAACTTCATTGTCGGCAACAATCTGAGGAACGCAACTGGCACTCCCGAACTCGAGGTAATAGCTCCAGGCCGTGCTGAGGCTTTCTGCATCGTTCCAGGTTCCACTTGAATCGATAACGTGAGCGTAGTTCTCGATGCCATCCATGTTGTTTGGTTCACCGGTTTGCCAGTTTGCCTTAAACCCGTTTTGACTTACCCCGTTTGCCCCACCCAACCAAAAAATCGATTCGGGATCATCAGGGTCGGAAACCCACCTCCATGAACCCTCGTTCGATTCGTCGCTGGCACCAATCCATGTCTGCCGGGTAGCTGGAAATGCGTTGGCGAGGAACGCTTGCTCGAACGCTCCCTTTTGCCTGGTTTCGACTCCATTGCCGTTCAAGGTGGCCAAATAGCCTGGGCAGGTTCCACCGCCTGCCTTTTGGATGGAGGCTCGCGATGCCAGCGATAAGGCGGCGCTCCAAAGTCGCCCCGAGATTGTGAAATTCACAAGTGAGTAAGCGTGCCCGCCGTATACGCCAGCCGACTGGTTAGATACGTCGATACGGATGTTGTCGGCGCCGGTATTTCGATCTCCGAGGTATTGAAGGGTTGCCAGCATTGCATTTGCATCATCCTGAGACCCCGAATATCCGAGAGAGGCAACATTTCCCGCGACGGCATCTGGGTAACCGGGCAGTAACCTCATCCCCGATGCATTAGTCACGTGAACTAGACCTTCACCGCTTTGAACACTGATGCGAACCTCAATCGTTCCAGTGAACCCAGCCAGAGGTTGTCCATCTAGGTGAACAGTGCTTAATGTTCGCGGATTGAAAAATTGATTTGCCGAAACTGCGGCAATCGCCGGTGCGGCAGTTGCTTGTGCCGCAATTGGTTGGGCTAAGCCAAGTATCGTAGCGGTTGCGACACTTGCAGCGACAATCAAGAACTTGTTCTTATACCCAAGTTCCATCGTTCGATGCCCTTCTTTGTTTGACTTATCTGAGATTCAAGTCGTCTAGTGAAACGGCCGAGAAGTAGCGGTAGCCGGCATCCTCGATGACCTTCTGAGCGCCGGTGTCGCGATCAACCACGGTCGCCACGGCAACGATGATTGCGCCGGCCTCTTCGAGCGCCTTGGCTGCGGTCAAGGGTGAACCACCAGTGGTTGAGGTGTCTTCGACAACGATGACCTTGCGGCCCTTTACGTCTGGGCCTTCAACCTGGCGACCCATGCCGTGAGCCTTGGCTGCCTTGCGAACCACGAATGCGTCAACGGCGCGGCCACGAGCTGCAGCCTGGTGCATGATTGCGGTGGCAACCGGGTCGGCACCCATGGTCAAGCCGCCAACGGCTTCAAAGTCGGTGATGCCGTTTAGGTCTAACAGGTCAAGCATTGCCTGACCGATTAGCGGGGCTGCTTCGTGGTGCAGGGTCGCACGGCGAAGGTCAACGTAATAGTCGGCTTCGATGCCACTCGAAAGAGTCACGCGGCCGTGAACGACTGCAAGCTGCTTGATTAGTTCAACAAGACGTGGGTGAGTGGCTGGGTCAAAAGTCATGCCTCAAGTTTAGCGTTGCGGCCGTGCCAGACTCGGTTGGCTGAGTCCGGTCGGTTAGCCTTTATCCATGCGCATCGCCACACACAACGTCAACTCAATTCGCACCCGCGTCGGCCGCGTCGTCGACTGGCTCGAACGCTCGAAAACCGACGTGCTCGCGATGCAAGAAATCAAGTGCAAACCAGAGCAGTTTCCGGTTGCAGCCTTCGAGGCTGCCGGCTACCAGGTGATTATGCACGGCCTCGACCAGTGGAACGGCGTTGCCTTTGCCACCAAGATTCCGGCCGAAGACATTGAGATTGGCTTCAGCGGAATGCCAAGCTTCGGCAAAGAGGGCAAGCCTCAGGTTGAAGAAGCTCGCGCGCTGGGTGCAACATTCGACGGCGTTCGCCTTTGGTCGCTCTATGTTCCAAACGGTCGCACCTTGGATGACCCGCACTACAC
>CANGGK010000058.1 GCA_947453475.1 Microbacteriaceae bacterium | reverse complement strand
GTCTTCACTAGTTCCTTGTATAGCGGGTGGCGACCGCGGCCATTAACCGGGGTCTTTTCGGTCATCGGGAAGGTCACTCCCCAGGTCATCGAGCAATACTCGGCGATGTCGTCGCTGCTCTTGAGCTCTTGCATAAACTGCCCAGATGGCACGCCAAGCACAGTAAACCCGCGCGCACCGTACTTCTTTTGTAGTTCTTCGAGCGCTTCATACTGGGGGCTTAGGCCGCAGCGCGAAGCGACATTTACCACCAGGATGGTTTTGCCAGCGAAATCATCGAAGTTCGCTATTGTGCCATTCAACATGGTTAGTTCAACATTTGAGATGCTCATGCCTTTGTCAACCCGTCTTCTCGCCATTTGCTTCCCCTAGACTGGCGGGATGGCGCAGTCAGAGAAGAGCATCAAGAACGATAAATCAACCGATTCGATTCTTCGAATCGCTTCATTCCGCTGGCTCTGGGCTGGGCAATCGGTTAGCGTCCTCGGTTCTCAAATCTCTGGGCTTGCCTTTCCGGTTTTGGCGGTCACTCTGCTTGGTGCTACCGAGATGCAGATGGGTCTGCTGAATGCGGCCGACAATGCCGCGTTTTTACTGGTTGGTTTGATCGCTGGCGCCTGGGTAGACCGCTGGCGCAAACGCAAAGTCATGATTCTCGCCGACTTGGTTCGACTCGTCGCGGTTGGCGTGGTCCCGGTTTTGTATTTCGCCGGCCAGTTGCAGATCTGGCACCTGTTCATAACTGGCGCCATAATCGGTGTGGCAACGGTTTTCTTTGACGCCTCGTACCAAAGCTTCATTCCGATTCTGCTGCCTAAAGACAAAATTCAGGCGGCAAACTCCGCTCTCGAAACCACGGTTCAGGTTTCATACGTCGGTGGCCCCGCTGCGGTGGGTATCTTGCTCACCTTGGTGAAGGCGCCGGCCCTAATGATCATCGATGCCTTTTCGTTCTTGTTTTCTGCTGTGGCGCTTAGCTTCGCACGAGATAGCGAGCAAGTGGCACCGAAGAAAGACCGTCGCCCACTTCACACAGAAATCGGTGAGGGTCTGAAGTTTGTAGTTTCTCAGCCGATGATTCGCATCATTGCCCTAACCACCGCTGGCACCAATTTCTTCGGCTCAATGATTTGGGCGTTGACCCCGCTGCTATTTTTACGAGACCTACACATCTCAACGGCGATCTACGGTCTGATGTTTTCAATCGCCTCTATAGGAGGCCTGCTCGGTGGTTTGGCCGCTCCCAAACTGGCAAAACTTATGGGCGAAGGGCCGCTGATTACGGTTTCGGCGGTTGTTAGCAGTGCCTCGATGCTGTTGATTCCATTTGCCGCCACATTGCCGAGCGCTGTGGTTCCGGTGATGATCACGGTTGCCGAATTCATCAGCTCATTCACAGTCTTGACTTACAACATCACCCAGGTGAGTGCCCGTCAACGCATCTGCCCACCACAACTATTGGGCCGCATGAATGCATCAATTCGAGCCTTCATCTGGGGAGTGATGCCTCTGGGCTCGCTGCTCGGCGGATTTCTAGGTGCACAATTTGGAATCATGCCAACCATCTGGTTTGCAGCAATCGGTGCAACCGTTGCTGGTTTAGCGATGCTCTTCTCGCCGATGCGGCACCTAGAGCGTCTGCCAGACGAAGCTAGTTAGCCTCATACATTTCGAACACTTCAACCGGCTTCACTAGCTTTCCAACTACGTAGTCGTTGATGCGCGCCACGGTTGGGGCACCGTTATGCTCTTGCCATAGTTCGCGGGTCTGCCAGGCCTCGATAAACCAGAGCTTGCCGTCTACATCCTTGAACAGGTCATAGAACACGCAGCCGTTCTCGGTTCGCACATCGACGGCAACCTCGGCCAACAGGGCCTTTAGGTCTTCGGCGAACTCAGGCTTTGGTGTGAAGATTGCTACAACTTGGCATTTGCTCATGGCTTGAGTTTAGGCCTTGACTCGCGCTAGAACTTGAAAGTTGCCAACGTGATTGCAAGAGCAAACATAATCACTGCGATAACCGAATCGAGCACCTTCCAGAAAACCGGCTTGGCCATCAAACGCGAGGCTGCCTTGGCACCATAACCGATGCCCGTGAACCAGATGGCGCTTGCCAACATTGCACCGTAGGCGAAGTACCAGCGATCGGCGCCAAAGGTGTTGCCCACGCCACCCACGAAGATCACGGTGTCTAGATAAACATGCGGGTTCAAGAGGCTCATGGCAACCACCGTGGTGATCACCTTGCCGGCAGACTTGCTTTCGACGCCAGAGGCATCCATGGTCTCGTTCTTGGTCGCGCTGATGACCGACTTGATTCCGAACCAAGTCAGGTAGGCAACCCCGAACCAGCGAATGACTTCGAGCAGCCAAGGTAGGCCCGCGATTGCAGCACCAAGACCGCCAATGCCCACGGCAATCAGTGATGCATCGATGATGGTGCAGATAGCGACCACTGTGAAGACGTAGCGGCGAGTTAGCCCCTGGCGAATCACGAATGCGTTCTGCGCGCCAATAGCGACAATCAGAGATAGACCGGTGAAAAGGCCAGGTAAGAACGCGAACATGGTTTGAAGTTTAGCGGGGCAGTTGCGTTGTTGTTATTCGTCGTTTTGCTGTGGTTTTTTGCCGCGAGGCCAAACAGCAATCGCCAGCGAACTCAAGCCGAACAAGGCCGACAAAATGCCGCCCTCGGTGATATTCACCCAGACATAAAGACCGAAGGCAATCGAAGCCACCGCGAGAACGATGGCGAACGCGCGGTTGCCTTTGCTGTATCTGGTCAAGACGCTGAGCAGCAGCGAACCGATGCTCAAACCGGTGAAGCTCATCACTGTGAAAAGCCCGATGTATTCGTCTTGCATGGCTCCTACTTCTTCGAGGCCGGATGGTCCATGCGCATGTATACCCCGCCCTTTTTGAGTTCATCAATCATTTGATTGAGACGCTTTGCACGGATGTCTGGTCGCACGGCCCTATCAATCCAGGCCACATAATCGTTGCGTTGGTATGGCGGGCGGTGGTCATAATCTGCGCGAACCGCGTTCTCTTCAAGCGCCAACTTCACATCGGCTGGCATCTCATAGAGCTTGTGACGAAGGTTGCCCTTCTTATCGCGCGGTTCCGGATGCCTCACCTGCGGCTCTGGTTATCGAGCGAGCTGAAAGAAGAGTGTGGCGAGTGAAACCGCGGTGAGCAATAATGCCGGAGCAAAGCCATTGAACTTGTGGCCGGCACGGATGTGGAAGATGGTCGCACTGGCGAAGTAAAGCACTAGGCCAAGCGCAGCCAACTGGCCAAGAATCGGAACCCAAATGCCAACTAGCAGACCAACCGCTGCCGCCAATTCGAGCACACCAAGCAGGGGAATCTGTGAATCTTTGACACCAACCGACTTAAGGGTGGCGATGGTTTGTTCCATCTTGGTGAACTTGCCCATCGATGACATGGTCGAGGAAAGGCCGATCAGAATTGAAAAAATCCAGAGTGCAATAGTCATGGTTGTAGTCTGCCCTAGTTTGTTTGAACTACTTGGTGAAGTAGCCGGTGTCACCGACGAGAACGGTGTTGTTTGCCGGTGCCGGAGCCTCGGCTGCCTTCACGATCTCGGCCGCGAACTCTTCTACGTTGTAAAGCTTGCCAACCGCTTCTTTGCGAGCGTCGATAGCGCCCGGGTTCAGTCGGTCAAGCAGGGTAGCTGTTACGGTGCCCTCGATCATGTCACCCGAAACCACAACAAACTCGATGCCCTTCTCGGTTAGGGCAGGAATCATGTCGCGAAGCGCATCCTCACCCGCACGCTTCGAAAGCGCCACTGGAACATACTCGGGCATGGTCTCTACTTCACGGATGAAGTGCGCCTGGTGGCTAGTAACGAAAACAATCTTTGAGCCCTCGCCAAGAAGCGGTAGCAAGGTGTTGACTAGGTTTACCTGAGCATCGCGGTTTAGCTCCATCGCGTAGTTCTCGCCCTTGCCGGTCTCCATGCCACCCGAAGCGTTTAGAACTAGCAAGTCAAGGCCGCCGAACTGCTCCTTCAGAGTTGCGGCAAGCGCATCGATGCTTGAGTAATCGGTCAGGTCGGCCCCAACCACGATGGCCTTGCCGCCGTTTTCGATTATCTGATTAGCTACCTTCTCGGCACGAACCACCTTGTCGCGGTAGTTGATTGCAACGGTCGCACCCTTGCCGGCTAGAAGTTGGGCAACCTGTGCGCCAATTCCGCGTGATGAACCAGAGACGAATGCGTGCTTACCTGCGAATGAGTTAGTCATAACCTCAAGTTTAGTTTTCGACACCGACAACCGTGCTCATTTAGTTATCCACATACTTCCGATTTCTGGACCATGTGTTTAGTATGAAGTAACTGGGGATAGCCACAGATATGGGAGTCGATTGTGAGTAATTTCATTCGCCGAGCGGTTTCGGTGTTCGTTGCTACGACTCTTGCGCTGGGCGCTCAGGTGGTTGCTCCCGCTTTGCTGCCGACTGAGGCCCTCGCTAGTGCCAGCGCAGACGCACTCTTACCCGGTCTCACCCCTAATGCCTACGTTTCTGGGTACAGCGGCGATAACGGCTTCACAGTGCGCATAGACAACTACGACTCGGCCTACGCTTGGACCTTCGAAATATCTCAGGGGTCCATCACGACCAGAGCACCCAGCGGTCCCATCACCTACTACTCAATCGCGGTGCGAAACATTCCCTTCGACCAATCGGCCACGCTGACCATCACGACCAGCCGAGTCGGCTACGCCGACGTTTCGCTAACTCTGGTTGGCTATGCCAAGAAGACCGGGCTTACCCCGGTTTTCGCCCCGGTTGTGCCGGCAATCGATAGCTATACGGTGCAGGTGACCAATTATTCTGCCGATTACTCGTGGTTTGTTGCGTCGACTTACGGTGCCGCTTCGATTGATGCCAGTGGTTTGGTGACCGTTACGTCACTCGGAGGTCGGCTCACCGACACACTGAACGTAACCTCGTCGAGATCCGATTCCACCTCGGTGCTCAGCATAATTTCGGCAACCGCTCTCCCAAAAAATGCCGCTCTAGTACCCGCGTTTACCGAGCTAACCGCCACACTCGACACCATTACCGTTCAAATTTCAAACTTCGACCCAACCTTTACCTGGGTTGGCAGCAGCAATGGCGACGGCACCCTCTCCATATCGAACACCGGCTTAGTTACGATTTCTGATTTATACGGAGGTCAACCCGTAGGCCTTACCATCACTAGCTCGCGGAACGATTACCTAACCGGGGTGGCAACCATCGAGGTTAGGTCGCTCTACTACCCACTAACGCCAGATTTCTACTACGTCAATTCCACCGATGACGGCTTCATACTTCAGCTTTTCAACTACGACGAGGCCTACCAGTGGGCAATTACCACTGATGCAGGTTCTGTAAACCTTGATTCTGGCGGGGGCATCACAGTAACTGGCTTACAGCCCGGACAAACTGCCAACCTAGTTATTGCGACTTCGCGCGACCACGGCGTTTCAAGCAGTGCCACTGCAAGTTTTCAGGCTCAAAACGCTACTTTTACTCCAACACTCGCCTCACCCACCAGGCTTGAACATGGTTTCTCGGTGCAGGTGATCAACTACGAGTCCAGTTTCACCTGGTCTGTATCCACGGAATCTGCCACCGGCTCTGCAACGATCAGCAATTCGGGATTGATTACGGTATCAGGTCTCACTGATGGCCAAGAATCCACCGTTCACGTAACAACGAACCAGGTGGGCTTTTTTGATAGCGATATCTCCGTTACGTCTAGCGCTCTATCTGCTGCACTTGTACCGACTTCTGGTTCGCCCTTTGCCACGACAGGTGGGTTCACCTTGCAAGTAACCAACTATGACTCGGCTTACGACTGGCAAGTTTCGACATCTGCAGGAATAGCCTCTATTTCGCCCGATGGCCTAATCACCGTTTCGAGATTGGCAGCGGGAACCTCCGCGACCGTCACAGTGACCTCGAGTCGAACCGGTTCGTCAAATGGCGTGTCAACAATTGCGGGCCGTGCGCTCGAGGCCGGTGACGGAGACCTTGACCTCGAGTCGCGTGCCCAAGCGGAACATGCAGCTCGACAAGAAGCCGAAGCACTTGCAGCTGCTAAGACTCGCGAGTTGGTCGCAGCGGTAATCAGGCAAAAGGAGCTGGCAAAGGCGGAGGCAGCGGCGCAAGCCGTTCAAGTCGCAGCTGCCAAGCAGGCTGAAGACTTGAAGGTTGTCTCTGGATTAGTTCAAACTAAACCTGCAGCGATGCCGAAGGCACTTGCCTCGCTAACCGGAGATCAAGTCGCACTCATACCAACGTTTACCTTCAAGCGACTCTCAACGCTCGCCCTGGCTGCCATCGGGGCAGCACAGGCTGAGGGAATTACTTCGGGCCAACTACGATCACTAACTATTGGTTCGCTCAAGAGCCTCTCTCCGCTGGCAATCGGGTCGCTTAAACCAGAAACCCTTGGCTCACTCAGTGTCGCGAAACTCAAGGCACTCACCAAAGCCCAGGTGAAGCAGATTTGGGCCGCCCAACTATTGCAACTCGACCCAGACCAGCGCAAAGCCATCAAACGCTAAAAGGTTATAGAAAAAGACCTCCCATTTCTGGGATGTCTTTTTTGTTTTGTGGAGACTAGCAGCACACTGCGCGACGCCCCATAGTCGACGCAACAAAAAACGCCTTCCCGTAGGAAGGCGTTTGATTTGTGGAGACTAGGGGGGTCGAACCCCTGACCCCCTGCTTGCAAAGCAGGTGCTCTACCAACTGAGCTAAGTCCCCGGATTTTGAATCTGGGTGGTGCCTTTGTTACTTCGGTTCAGAACCTTCTTTTGGTG
>CANGGK010000057.1 GCA_947453475.1 Microbacteriaceae bacterium | reverse complement strand
TTGACCGCGACAACAACCGTGCAACCCTGAAGAAGAACGGCTTCCTAAAGCGCGACCCTCGTGTCATCGAGCGCAAGAAGGCTGGTCTTAAGAAGGCTCGTAAGGCATCTCAGTTCTCGAAGCGTTAATCCGCTTCTCTCAAGAACGCGTAGTTCACGGCTATGGCTCGTCTATTTGGCACCGATGGTGTTAGAGGTCTAGCCAACCGTGATCTCACTCTTGAAATGTCAATCAAGTTGGCTCAGGCTGCAGCGATTGTCATGGGTGAAGAGGCTCGTTCACGAGGAATCAAACCAAAAGCCGTTATCGGCCGCGACCCCCGAATTTCTGGGGAGTTCATTGCAGCAGCAGTTGCAGCGGGACTCTCGAGTTCGGGGGTTGACGTTTTTGACGCCGGTGTTCTACCTACCCCGGCAACCGCGTTTCTAACCGCCGACCTTGATGCCGACTTCGGTGTCATGATTTCGGCTTCGCACAACGCAGCCCCAGACAACGGCATTAAGTTCTTTGCCCGCGGTGGTCACAAGCTTGATGACGCCATTGAAGATGCCATCGAAGCTGCCATGGATGGGCCAAAGCTTGCCCCGGTTGGTGCGGGTGTTGGCCACGTAACGCGATTTGCGGACGCCGAAGATCGATACATCGTTCACCTTCTCGGTTCACTGCCTAATCGTCTCGACGGCCTCAAGGTTGTCGTCGACTGTGCTCACGGTGCAGCAGCCGGTGTATCACCAGAGGTGTTCAAGGATGCCGGTGCCGAGGTAATCGTTATCGGTGCCGACCCTGATGGTCTCAACATCAACGACGGCTATGGCTCAACCCACCTAAGTGCCCTTCAGGCAGCTGTGCTAGAACACGGCGCAGACCTTGGCGTTGCCCACGATGGCGATGCCGATCGCTGCCTAGCAGTAGACGCCGCGGGAAACATTATCGATGGCGACCAGATCATGGCCATCCTTGCTTTGTCTATGAAGGAGCGTGGCCAGCTGGCTCGCAACACCCTCGTAGCAACCGTGATGTCGAACCTCGGTTTGAAGATTGCAATGAAAGAGCACGGCATCGAAATGATTGAGACCAAGGTGGGCGACCGCTATGTTCTCGAGGAGATTCGCGCGAAGGGCTACACTCTGGGCGGCGAGCAGTCAGGTCACGTTATTTTCAGCCAGTATGCAACTACCGGCGATGGCATTCTTACCGGTCTCAAGATCGCAGCCGAGATGAACCGCAAGGGCAAATCACTTGCCGAGTTGGCTTCGGTGATGCAGGTCTACCCGCAGATTTTGATTAATGTTCCTGGTGTCGACAAGACCCGCACCGACAGCGACGAAGAGGTTCAGGCGGTGGTTCGCGAGTGCGAGGCAGACCTGCACGGCACCGGTCGCGTTTTGCTTCGTGCCTCTGGCACCGAACAGCTGGTTCGTGTGATGGTTGAGGCCGCCGACGAAGGCACCGCCAAGAGCTGGGCAGAGCGCATCGCCCGCGTTGTAGAACAGCGTCTGGCTCTAAAGTAAGAGACTTAAATGCAAGAACGGGGCCACCTCTCGGTGACCCCGTTCTTTTATGCTGTGTGGCTGATTAGTCCTTGAACTCTGACTTTGCGAATTCTGCAGACTCTTCGGCCGACTTGATTCGTGCGATCGAGAAGATGATCAAACCGAATAGACACTTAGCCAAGATGTCGGCAATGCTGTAGCCAACTTCACGAGCAACGAAGCGGTCGGCTGCGAAGCCGGTTGAACCCATTGCAAGGATGAAGGTGATTGGGTAAACGCCCCAGGTTGCGATTAGAAGGATGCGGAGAAGCTTTACCTTCTTGACAACAGCCTCTGACTGCTTGCTTAGGCTCTTGCCTAGTTCGATGAACAATACATACAGGATGTATAGGAATGGGATGGTCGATAGAAGACCCCATACCGATGGAGCGATGCCCATGATGTCTAGCTTTGCGTCGCCAGGGTAACCAAGAACGATCATTGCAGCAGCTGCTGGAACTAGACGGTTCAAGATTGATGACTGTGCTGCGCGTGCTAGTGCAAGAACTGCAACTAGCTCAACTAGAAGAAGTGGAACGGTTAGCAACCAGTCAACGTAGCGGTAGCCAACGTTGTAGGCATCTGGGTTGTTGGCGGTTAGGCCAGCGAATGCGTGGTTGAAGTTGTCGAACATTCGGAAGTAGTGGTAGGTGGCGATTGCGGTTACGGTGCCTGAGACCATTACTGCCATGCGGTAGCGAGGTAGAACTCGGTCGCGGCCTACGAACAAGAAGATCGAGGTGAATAGCATCGATGCTAGACCTAGAGACAGGATGTTGTAGACGAGGTTAAACTGCCCATTGGTGAGCGTTGCGGAGAGAGTGTTCATTTGAAGCCTTTCAATTGATCAATTGATGTATCTTGAAAGTCATCGTTTGCATCGTCGGTGCCAGGATCTTCTTCGGCCCAGGCGACACCCATACGTATGGCTCACCATCAGTCAACTGGGAAAATGCTGTGAATAGTTCACGCCAACCTAACGATTTGGTAACGGCGAAATCTAGAGTTTGCGCAGCAAGACCGATTCGACAGCGTGGTTAGCGCCCTTTTTCAGAACCAGGGTTGCGCGCGAGCGGGTTGGCGCGATGTTCTCGGTGAGGTTTGGCAGGTTGATTGTCGCCCAGATTTCTTCAGCGCGGGCGAGTGCCTTTGACTCTTCCATCTCGGCGTAACGATGAAAGTAGGAGGCCGGGTTGGTGAAGGCAGAGTCGCGAAGTTTGCGAAAACGGTTTAGGAACCACTGGGTGACGTTATCGGTCGAAGCGTCGACATAAATCTTGAAGTCAAAGAAATCACTCAGAGCCAACTCTTGGCCCGAACCAGGCGACTGCAAAACATTCAGCCCTTCGACGATGAGCACATCCGGGGCGTGCACCACTGCGCGTTCGCCGGGCACAATGTCGTAACTCAGGTGAGAGTAGACCGGGGCCGAAACCTCAGCCGCACCAGACTTCACATCGGCAACAAACTTCAGTAGGGCTAGTCGATCGTAAGACTCGGGGAAACCCTTGCGAGCCATGATGCCTCGACGCTCGAGCTCGGCGTTAGGAAAAAGAAAACCGTCGGTAGTAATGAGCTCAACCCGCGGGGTGCCCTCCCAGCGAGAGAGCAGTTCCTTCAAAAGTCGCGAAACGGTTGATTTGCCGACAGCTACCGAACCGGCAACTCCAATGACAAAAGGCACGCGCTTCGAGCGCTCGCCGAGAAAGTCGCTAGACACTCGGTGCAGGTCTTGAGTCTCGGCAACGTAGAGGTTGAGGAGGCGGCTTAGCGGCAGGTAGACATCCGTGACTTCTTTGAGGTCTAGAAAGTCGCCTAGGCCTCGAATCTGTGCAATTTCGACCTCGGTGAGCGGCAATTCGGTGTTGTTTCCTAGCTCTGCCCAGTCGGCGCGCAGTATTTCTACGAAGGGGCTCAGGTCTGCGCCTGAATCTTCGTTACTCGCGGTCGGGGATGCGCTCACAAAGAGCCATTCTGCCGTAAATTAGACGTATGTGCGGAATCGTCGGATATGTAGGCCCGAAGTCAACCCTTGATGTTCTTCTAGGCGGGCTTCGTCGTCTCGAATACCGAGGCTATGACTCGGCCGGTGTTTCAATCATTGCCCCTGGCGGCCAGCTAGAAACCCGCAAGAAGGCCGGCAAGCTCGACAACCTGATTGCCGAAATCACCAACCACCCGCTTCCGCTAGCCAACATCGGCATCGGTCACACTCGCTGGGCGACCCACGGAGCCCCAACCGACGGCAACGCCCACCCTCACTTGGGTGGCCCGACCGCAAAACTTTCACTAATTCACAACGGCATCATCGAGAACTTCGGTGAACTCAAGGCCGAGCTAGCAGCAATCGGCACCAAGTTTGCCAGCGAAACCGACTCTGAGGTTGCCGCCCACCTAATTGCCCGCGAGTTTGAAGTCACCGGAGACCTACCAACCGCTTTCGCCAATGTGGTCAAGCGCCTGCACGGTGCTTTCACCATCCTGGTTATTCACGAAGACCAGCCAGACGTTGTTCTTGCCGCTCGTCGCAATGCGCCGCTAGTGATTGGTCTGGGCGACGGCGAAAACTTCTTGGGCTCGGATGTTGCGGCATTCGTTGAGCACACCAAGCGCGCGATTTCGGTTGGCCAGGATGAAATCGTCATCCTGCGCTCAAACTCGGTTGAGGTTCGCACCTTCGATGGCGCACTGGTTACCCCGGTCGAATTCACCGTTGACTGGGATGCCTCGGCGGCCAGCAAGGGCGGATGGTCAAGCTTCATGGCCAAGGAGATCGCCGACCAACCTCAGGCCGTCGCCGACACACTCATGGGCCGCCTCGGCTCAGACGGTTCGGTTACCCTGAGCGAAATCGATGGGCTTTCTGCAGACGACATTAAGAACATCGACCGCATCATCATGGTTGCCTGTGGCACCGCGAGCTATGCGTGTGACGTTGCCAAGTATGCAATCGAGAAGTACTCGCGTATTCCGGTGCAGGTCGAGCTCTCACACGAGTTCCGTTACCGCGACCCAATCATCACCAAAAACACGTTGATCGTGGCCGTCAGCCAGTCTGGCGAAACCATGGACACCCTGATGGCTACCCGCTATGCCAAGGAGCAAGGTGCCAAGGTTCTAGCAATCTGCAACACCCAGGGTGCAACCCTCGCTCGTGAGTCAGATGCAGTCATTTATACCCACGCCGGCCCAGAGGTTGCGGTTGCTTCAACCAAGGCGCTGACCGCGCAGATCACCGCCGGCTTCTTGCTAGCGCTGTTCCTCGGCGCCGGTCGCGAAAAACTTTCAACCGCAGAACTTCGCCACCTCGGCCTCGAGCTGCTAAAGATGCCGGCTCACGTGACCGAGGTCATCGAGAATCTAGACCTGGCTCGCAAGTTGGGTAAAGAGATGGCCAACGCCAAGTCGGTCTTGTTCCTTGGCCGTAACGTCGGCTTCCCAATCGCTATGGAAGGTGCACTAAAGCTCAAGGAGCTCGCCTACATCCATGCTGAAGGTTTTGCCGCCGGCGAATTGAAGCACGGCCCAATCGCCCTTATCGAAGAAGGTCAGCCGGTCATCGTCATTGTGCCTTCGCAGCGCGACGAAGAGAGCCTGCACCCGAAGGTGATTTCAAACATCCAAGAGATTCGCGCTCGCGGAGCGAAGGTAATTGCAATCGCCGAAGAGGGCGACCAGCAGGTTGCCGACTATGCCGAGCACGTGATTTTCGTGCCTCAGTCTGAGAGCATGTTTGCACCGATTCTGACCGTCATTCCACTTCAGATTTTTGCCCTCGAGCTTTCGACTGCAAAGGGCTTGGATGTTGACCAGCCGCGCAACCTTGCGAAGTCTGTAACCGTCGAGTAGTTATCGCATGATTATCGGGGTTGGCGTCGACACCGTTCAGCTCAGCCGCTTCGAGGCCAAGCTGACCGAGACGCCGCGTCTGAAAGATCGCTTGTTTCTCGACATCGAAACCGTTGATGCAAGTGTTCAGACGCTGGCCGGCCGCTTCGCAGCTAAAGAGGCCGTAATCAAAGCGCTTTCGGGCGACCCCGGCATTGAATGGCACGGCATCGAGGTAGGCAAAGAGTCATCTGGCAAACCGGTGATCTGGCTGCACGGTGCCACGGCTAAAATCGCATTGCAGGCAGGCATTCGCAAACTGCACGTTTCAATCAGTCACGACGGTGACGCTGCCGTAGCATTCGTAGTTGCAGAAGGAGTTGAGTCATGAGAAATCTGATCATTGATCTCGACGCGATTGCCTACAACCTCGGTGTAATGCGCCAACGAGCCGGCGGTGTCAAAGTTTGCGGCGTGGTAAAGGCCAACGCCTACGGCCACGGTATGGTCGAGGTCGCTCGCAAACTCGAAGAAGCCGGTGTCGACTATCTTGGTGTTGCAGACGTTGCCGAAGCGCTTGAACTTCGCCGAGCCGGCATCGATGCGCCAATCCTTGCCTGGTTGCACGACCCACACGAGATGTTTGTCGAGGCTTTGAACGAAGGCATCGAACTTGGCCTAGCCAACGAAGACCACCTAGCCCGAGTTGCCGCCGCTGCCGAAATCACCGGTCGACTTGCCCGCGTGCACCTAAAGGTAGACACAGGGCTCAACCGCAACGGTGCCAGCGCGGCCGAGTGGGAAGGCGTGCTTCGACAGGCCCGAGCTTTGGTTGCCGAGGGGTTCATCCAAGTAGTTGGAATCTTCTCGCACCTGTCGAGCACCGGTGAAGCCGAAGACCTTGCCCAGATTGCCCGCTTCGATGCGGCCGTCGAGTTTGCCCGTGAATCTGGCCTCCAGTTTGAACTGCGCCACCTCACCGCCTCGGATGGTTCTTTGAACTACCCGCAGGCTCAGTATGAAATGGTGCGCATCGGAGTTGCCCTTTATGGCCTATCGCCGTTCGCCGATCACGATTCGAAGGAGTACGGCCTACGCCCGGCGATGACCGCAACCGCAAACGTTACTCAGGTAAAGCGCGTTCCGGCCGGCGAGGGAGTCAGCTATGGCTACCTTCACCGCACCGCGGCCGAGACCACTCTGGCTTTGGTGCCGGTTGGCTACGCCGAGGGTTTGCCGAGGGATGCCAGCGGTAAGGCATCGGTGTCGATAAACGGCAAGACCTACCCGATTTCTTCGCGCATCGCGATGGACCAGTTTGTTATCGATGTCGGAAACGACGACGTCAACATGGGCGACCTTGTGACCATCTTTGGCGACCCAGCAGCCGGCGTTCCTTCTGCCGATGAATTGGCTGCCGCCGCCGACACCATCAACTACGAAATCGTCACCCGCATGGGCGGCCGGTTCAAGCGCACCTATCTAGGCGACCTAGATTGAATCAACGCTTAATCGCCAAACTCGAAGCCTCGACCCCCGAGGC
>CANGGK010000056.1 GCA_947453475.1 Microbacteriaceae bacterium | reverse complement strand
CTCAGCGTGTTGCAGACCAGACAGCCTTCTTCCTTTCAGAGGATGGCAACCCTGGTCACGTTGTTGAGTTCGGCGCAACCGAGCAGGTTTTCGAGCAGCCGATTGACCCACGCACAAACGACTACGTCAACGGCCACTTCGGCTAAGCGTTCGAATCTTTGTGAGTCACCAAAAGTTAACCTTTTAGTCCTCAGTTGGACACTAGGTTAAGCAACTTGGTTAACTTCCAGAGCCTCTAATAGAACTGTCCGCAAGACATCCACTTTCTTACAAGGAGAAACACATGAAGCGCTCACTAGCTGGCATCCTTGCCGCAGTAGCTTTGGTCGGCACCGTTGGACTAACTGGTCCAGCTGCATCAGCAAAGGCAACTCTTACCTCATCAGGTTCATCGTTCGCTAACGGAATCATGCAGGCTTGCAAGACCCACTTCTCGGGCGCAGACCTTACCTACAACTCAACTGGTTCAGGCACCGGCCGCACCCAGTTCTCAGCTAAGACCACCGACTTCGGTATGTCAGACGGCCTTTACGCAGCAGGTTCACAGCCTGGCAACATGGAGTACATTCCACTAGTTGGCGGCCCGGTTGCTGTTGTTGTAAACGTTCCTGGCGTCAAGACTCTAAACCTAAACGGTGACATCATCGGCAAGCTTTACACCGGCGCAATCACCAAGTGGAACGACGCAGCAATCGCAAAGATCAACAAGGGTGTAAAGCTTCCTGCACTTGCAGTTCAGCCGGTTTACCGTTCAGGTTCATCAGGTACCTCTGAGAACTTCACCAACTACTTGTCACAGATCGCCGGCAACGGTTGGGTCAAGAACGGCACCTTTGCATCAGCAAACAAGGTAGTTGGTACCTCGGCAGCAACCTCAACCGTGCTTGTTACCACCGTAAAGAGCACCGCAGGTGCATTCGGTTACGCTGACCTTTCAGACGCAGTAGCAAACGATCTAGCCTCAGCTGCTGTTTACAACGGAGCTCAGCAGTACATCAAGCCAGACGTTCGTTCAGCGAAGGCGTTCCTTGCAGTGCAGAACGTTTCTAAGAACGGCACCTTGATCTACGACTACCGCGCACCAGTAAAGGGCTCATACCCAATCTCGCTAATCTCGTACGCACTTGCTTACAAGAACGGCAACACTTTGGTTCAGGGCTTCCTAAAGGACTTCGTAACCTCATGTGCACCGACCGAGGCAGCAAAGCTTAGCTTCGTTGCAATCGACGGAAAGCTAAAGAAGGTCGCACTAGACCTGATTGACCTCATTGGCTAATCACAAGAAGTAATGACAGGAGAGCGCAGCCGATTCAGGTTGCGCTCTCTCGTCATTTCTCATGAACACCGCACCGCCGTTTCAAATAGCATTAAGTAATCAAACTCAGGAGTAAACGTGTTCGCAAAGAAGCTCGTAGCCGTCGGCTTGGCTGTTCTAATCACCGTTGGGCTAACCGCTTGCGACCCTCCGCTACCCCCAGAAATTCTGGCTGCACAGGCCGAACAAACCGTCAACTGTGTTGACGGCACGGTCTCGGTTGCTACGCCAACCGCCATCGCCGACGTTATTGATGGCTGGGCAAGCTCACTAAACGATGCCTGCGCTGGAATGACGCTAACTCCGGTTGCCCCAAGCGATGAAACCGCACAGGCAGTTATCTCTATGGATGGCGCGGTTCCTGCAATCTGTAAGCCATTTGCAAGCTTCCCTATCGCTGAAGACGGTGGCGTTCTTGCATACGTGCTCTCTGATGCGCCTAACCTGGTGTTGACCCCGCAGAATGCACAAGACATCTTCTCTGGCAAGGTCACGAACTGGTCTGACCCAAGCCTCGCTGCATCGAACCCAGACTCGACTCTGCCGAATCTTCCAATCAACATTGTTGGCACACCTCAGCAGGTGGCTATCGACGCTCTGAGCGCATGGTTCAAGAAGCTTGGCGTCGCATTTACGCCGAGCCTTGCGAAGGTTTCAGCTACCGACGACGGAGCAGCTCTTGCCAACATGGCCGAAGGCGACATTTCGATTACTTCGTTCTCAAATGCGCTATTTGCATACTCGACGGTGGCTGCCATTGCCGTTGGAAAAGATCTAGCTACCCAGACTGCAGTAGCAGACATCACCGGAATTCAAATTGGTGCAGATGCAACTGCCAAACCAAAGACCGGTAGTCAAATTGGCTATGGAGCAACCTATCCTGTGACGCTGTCGCTATGTGGCGCCGATAACAACACCGCGCGTGCACTCGGTCGCTTCTTGATTCGTCAAGACTCCCAAGGCGCTCTTGGCTCGGCAATCATCGCTGCTTTGCCTGAAAGTGAGCGCATCAAGGCGATTGCAATCGCCGAAAAGGGTTTGCCGAAGGCCAGCAAGTAACGCGTTTCTTGGTTTAGACGAATGGGTCGGGTTGTTCTAAGGAGCGACTGCGGCCCATTCGACCGTTAACTCGCCTAGACGCCAACGCTTCTTATCGCCAATCAACGGCCAGCCGGCGTCAACCATTTGATTGCAACTTGCAACCCAGCGCTGTGCTGCGCCGAAAGAGCCGAGCCCGGCATTCGCCCTCCAGGCCGCGTCTAGAGCTTGAAGAAAATCGTGAACCTTTTCGCCCGGTTGGTTGTGATGAATTAGAGCTTTGGGTAGCCGCTCGGCTACCTTGCTAGGCAAATCAAGACCTGATAAACGAAGTGAGATTGAAAGGCTAAGGGGTTTTTCGCGGTCTAGCGTTATCCAACTAGAAAGCCGCCCGATTTCGTCGCAGGTGCCTTCAATCAAGAGCCCGTCTGCCTGCAGGCGAGATTGCATCCTTGCCCAAGCGTCTGAAACCTCAGATTCGTCATATTGTCGCAAGACATTGAAGGCTCGGATGACGGTGGCAGCTTCAGCTAGTGAGCTAGGCAGGGGAGTCTCGAAACCCCCGTGGGTGAAGTGTAAGTGTTCGGTTGCCACGGCGAGCCCGCGTTCAACTCGCTCACGTTCGATTTCGATGCCGACCAAGTGAGTTTGTGAGTTCACTTTTTGTAATCTGGCTAAAAGTTCTACCGCGGTAATTGGGCTGGCGCCAAAGCCGAGGTCAACGACTACCGGTTTTTCTGTTCGCCGAATCAGGGGTAGTGCGGCGATGAAGCGATCGACTCTTCGAAGTCGGTTCGGGTTTGTCGTGCCTCGGGTAACTGTGCCCACCGGCTTTTTGATTGCCACCATTCCAAATTACGCCAAGTTTCAGGCGGGTCGAGCCGGTAGGCAAAGTAAACTTGTGCCTATGACCGCTAAATACACTTTGATTTTGCTTCGTCACGGCAACAGTGACTGGAACCAGAAGAACCTATTCACCGGCTGGGTGGATGTTGACCTAAGCGACCAAGGTCGCGCCGAGGCAAAGCGTGCGGGTGAACTACTTGCCGAGTCTGGTCTTGAGCCAGACCTGCTTTACACATCTCGCCTAAAGCGTGCCATCAACACCGCCCACATCGCCCTAAATGCCGCCGAACGCAGCTGGATCGACGTGAAGCGCGACTGGCGCCTAAACGAGCGTCACTATGGCGCACTGCAGGGCAAGGACAAGGCTCAGACCTTGGCCGAGTATGGCCCAGAGATGTTCCAGACCTGGCGCCGCAGCTTCGACGTGCCACCACCGCCGATCGACGACAACGACCAGTACTCACAGGCGCATGATGCCCGTTACGCCGACCTCAAGGGTGACGTGCCAAAGACCGAATGCCTCAAGGATGTTCTCGAGCGCATGTTGCCACTTTGGCTTTCAGACATCCAGCCAGACCTAAAGTCGGGCAAGACCGTTTTGGTTACTGCACACGGAAACTCACTTCGTGCCTTGGTAAAGCACCTTGATGGCCTGTCTGACGATGAAATCGCAGAGCTAAACATCCCTACCGGTATTCCTTTGGTTTACCACTTGGATGAAAACTTCAAGCCGGTGGTTGCCGGTGGAGAATACCTTGACCCTGAGGCTGCAGCCGCAGGAGCAGCGGCAGTTGCCGCTCAAGGCGCCAAGAAGTAACCAAACCAAAGAGAAATGGCCTCCCATTGGGAGGCCATTTCTATTACCCAGGTTCGGGATAAATCTCTTATTCGGTTTCGGCCCAGTCGCCGGTGGTTAGGTAACTGACCTTCGATGAGATGTCGACCACGTGGTCGGCAAAACGCTCGTGGTAACGGCTTGCAAGAGTCACGTCAACGGTGAACATCGCGTTTTCTTTCCAGTCTTCGCCAAGCACTACGTCGAAAACATGACGGTGAAGTTCATCAACACGGGCATCTTCGGCCTGAATCTGACGGGCAAAATCAACGCTCGTGTTCTTTAGAAGTTCTACCACTTCTTTGGCCAACTTTACGTCTAGAGCACCCATCTCATCGAAGGTAGCCTTCAGCGAGGCTGGAACGGCAGCACCTGGAAAACGGTAGCGAGCGATAGCTGCGATGTGGCCGGCGAGGGCACCCATGCGCTCGAGTGAGGCAGAAATGCGAAGGGCAGAGACGAGAACGCGAAGGTCGCGTGCAACCGGTGACTGACGGGCAAGCACCTTGATGACTAGCTCGTCGAGAGCAAGAGCCTTGTTTGCAGTTGCGTCTGAGATCGCAATGGCTTCATCTGCCAAGGCAACATCTGACGTGCCGAAGGCTTTGGTGGCCTTTTCGATTACGCGAGCTGAGTCTTCGGCTATCTCGACGAGACGGGCTTGAACCTCGGCCAACTGTGACTGGAATACTTCGCGCATGTAGAGCCTTTCTAGAGAAACTATTGCTACCCTTTCACCGTTAGGTGAACAAGTCAAAAATAACGCTTGAACTGTGACCAAATTACCGCGTTATCGGCGAAACTGCCCCGAAGTTCTCTGAAAGAATCGCCTACAGTTAAGAATGTGAACAACCTGTCGATAATTCTACTAGCGCTCATTGGTGGGCTAGTTGTTGGCGCAGGTTTAGTTCTTGTTCTTACGCGAGACAAGCGAAAGAGCAAATTGGAAGCCATCGAAGCAGAACGAGCCATACCTGAGGGGGCAGTCGAGATTCTCGACCTGCTCGCCAGTGCCGGTGTCATTCTCAATGGTTCCAACACCGTGGTGCGAGCTACGAAGAGCGCACTCGCCCTCGGTCTGGTTCAGAACCGTCTTCTCATTCATAGTGCTTTGGTTCGACTCGTTGAGCTCGCTCGAGGAACCGGCAAGAACCAGACCATCGAAGCAGAGTTGAATACCGGCCTTCGTGGTGAAACTATTTGGGTACAGGCGCGCGCGGCGCGCATGGAAAACAACAACGTAATGCTCCTGGTCGAAGACCGAACAGAGGCAAAGCGGCTTGAAGACACCCGCCGTGACTTCGTAGCCAACATCTCTCACGAACTAAAGACTCCGATTGGAGCAATCGGCCTATTGGCTGAGGCGCTACAGGGTGCAACCGATGACCCTCAAATGGTGACCAAGTTTGCCGGAAACCTCTACAAGGAATCTCGTCGCCTTGGCAGCCTCGTTCAAGAAATCATCCAGCTCTCACGCTTGCAGAGCGCGGAGCTTTCCAAGACCGGAGAACTGGTAGACCTCGAAGGTATCGTTCACGAATCCGTCGAGCGCAACCAGGTAATCGCAGAAGCGAAAAACATTTCGATTGAAGTGGATGCACCGGCTGGCGTCATCGTCTACGGCGATCACGAAATGTTGACCATGGCGGTCAAGAACCTTATTGAAAACGCAATTCTTTATTCTGAGCCTGGCACATTGGTTGGCATCGGGCTTAGGTCAATCGACGGCGTCGCTGAGATTGCGGTGACCGACCACGGCTCTGGCATAGCCACCGAAGACCAAGAGCGCATCTTTGAACGCTTTTACCGCGTCGACCCATCACGCTCGCGTGAAACGGGAGGAACCGGCCTCGGTCTGGCAATCGTAAAGCACGTTGCATCCAATCACCGCGGCGAAATTAAGTTGTTCTCACAGCTTGGCCTCGGCTCAACTTTCACCCTTCGTTTGCCGCTCGCAAACACCGAAACCACCGATAAAAACAGGGATGGAAACAATGACTAGAGTTCTAGTTGTCGAAGACGAACAGTCGCTTCGAGAGCCGTTGGTTTATCTCCTTCAAAAAGAGGGTTACGACGTTGTTGAAGCCGAAGACGGCAATAAGGCGTTGGCTGTCTTTGCTGAGCACGGTGCCGACATCATCCTGCTCGACCTGATGTTGCCTGGGATGAGCGGCAATGAAGTTTGCCGAAACATCCGCACCACCTCGCAAGTTCCAATCATCATGTTGACCGCCAAGGATTCTGAAATCGACAAGGTTGTCGGTCTTGAAATCGGTGCCGACGACTATGTGACCAAGCCTTACTCGACGCGCGAGCTGCTTGCCAGAATGAAGGCAATCTTGCGTCGCAACATCGAGCCTGCGGCTGCCGTTAGCGGCCTGCTCACCGCTGGCCCTGTGCAGATGGACATCGAACGTCACATCGTGACAGTAAACGGCAACAAGGTTTCGATGCCGTTGAAGGAATTCGAACTTCTTGAACTGCTTATGGAAAACGTGAATCGAGTGCTAACTCGTGGCCAGATCATCGACCGAGTCTGGGGTTCTAACTACTATGGCGACACCAAGACCTTGGATGTGCACATCAAGCGCATTCGCTCAAAGATCGAGGATGACCCGGCTCGCCCGGTGCACCTGATGACCGTTCGAGGTCTCGGTTACAAATTTGAGGTTTAGCAAAGGTTTCTGCCCAGACGTTTAGGCAGGAAACAAAAAATGACCACCCATTGGGTGGTCATTTTCTTTAGAGCTAATGCGCAAGTAAGACTTAGGTGCTTGGAGTCGGGGTTGGAGTTGGGGTTACATTCGCGGTTGAATCGCCAATTTGCTTCACAAGCTCTGAATACTCAGCCAAGGTGCCGTCAAGAACTGGAACGTTCATTGACTTGCCGGTCTTGGAGTCTGCAGAAACCCAGACGGTGACAGTCTGGCCTGGCTTGCCGCCAAGGTCAAAGTTAAGGGCGCTGGTTCCGTTGTAGCCAAAGTCAAGCTTCTGCGCTGGTAGCAAGGTATAGAAGGCATCCTTGCTCTCTTTTGAGGCAGCGTCGGTGTACTG
>CANGGK010000055.1 GCA_947453475.1 Microbacteriaceae bacterium | reverse complement strand
TTGTTACTTCGGTTCAGAACCTTCTTTTGGTGAAGAAGCTTCCTGGTGGGCCTAGGAGGACTTGAACCTCCGACCTCTTCATTATCAGTGAAGCGCTCTAACCACCTGAGCTATAGGCCCGTAGAACCTCTATGACTTTACACGAAATCGTTTGTGAGTGCAAAATCTTCTTTAAACACAGAAGAACCCTGGGCTGTAGACCCAGGGTTCTTCGCTCAAAACTTGTTATTTGTTACCTAGTTATTCGTAAAACCAATCGAGATTCCACCGGTGATGCGGCCAATCACATTGAAGATCAACGCGCAGACTCCGGTCAACAAGGTGCCAAGCACGATGTTGAAGAAGGCCAGTGTGGTTGCGAATGACAAGACTCGAGGCAGGCTCAGCTGCGCGCCGATGTCTGAACCAGAACCACCGATGACCGAGTTGACCAGGCTATTTAGCGAACCAAACAGTCCGGTCTGGCTAACGACAGCCCAAAGCAGGGTGAAACCGATGATGGTTGCGATGCCCATGGCGATGGTCACCAATAGTGCCACGCGAACGGCAGACCAGAAGTCGATGTGAACAAGCTTTAGCTTGACCTGCTTCTGAGGAGTCATGTTGCGCTTTACCGCGGTAATGGTTGACGCGGCTCCCGCCTTTAGTTTGTCTCTCATTCGGCTGCTCCTTCAGTTGCCTCGGTGGTGATCTCGTCTGCTTCACCTTCGGCGTCTTCTAGACCCTCGGCGTTGGTTTCAAGATTACGCTCTGTGTTCTTGGCAAGTCCAATGATGTTGTCGTCGTCTTCGAAGCGAGCGAAGACAACACCCATGGTGTCTCGGCCCTTGGCCGGAACTTCGCTCACTGCTGAGCGAACAACCTTGCCAGAGGCTAGAACTACAAGAACTTCGTCTTCTTCGGTCACGATCTGCGCGCCAACCAAGTCGCCGCGCTTTTCTTCGAGCTTGGCAACCTTGATGCCGAGACCGCCGCGGTTCTGTGGGCGGTACTGGTCAACCGAGGTGCGCTTTGCGTAACCACCTTCGGTGACCACGAAGACGAAGGTTTCGTCTGAATCGTTGATGACCGAGGCAGATAGCAGGTGGTCGCCGGCACGGAAGTGCATACCGATGTTTCCAGAGGTGTCACGACCCATTGGGCGAAGGCTTTCGTCGCTGGCTGAGAAGCGGATTGACATGCCCTTGTGTGAAACAAGCAACAGGTCGTCAGCTTCTGAGGCAAGAAGTGCAGAAACTAGTTCGTCACCCTCGCGCAACTTGATCGCGATGATTCCACCGGTGCGGGCGGTGTCATAGGCATCCAGGGCGGTCTTCTTAACCAAGCCCTCGCGGGTAGCGAGAACTAGGTATGGCGACTGCTTGTAATCCTTGAGGTCTAGAACCTGGGCGACCTGCTCGTCTGGCTGCAGGGCTAGCAAGTTTGCAACGTGCTGGCCCTTGGTGTCGCGGCCGGCTTCTAGAACTTCGTAAGCCTTGGTGCGATAGACGCGACCCTTGTTGGTGAAGAACAACAACCAGTGGTGGGTGGTGGTCACGAAGAAGTGCTCAACCACATCGTCTGCACGAAGGTTGGCACCCTTTACGCCCTTGCCACCGCGGTGCTGCTGGCGGTAGTTGTCGCTCTTGGTGCGCTTGATGTAGCCACCGCGAGTCAGAGAAATAACCATCTCTTCTTCAGGGATGAGGTCTTCCATCGAAACATCGCCATCGAAGCCGGCAATGATGGTGCTGCGGCGGTCATCTCCGTGCTTTGCAACAACCTCGTCGAGCTCTTCGCTGATGATTGAACGCTGGCGAACCGGGTCGGCGATGATTGCCTTGAAGTCGACGATCTGCGCCTCAAGTTCGGCGGCTTCGTCAATAATCTTCTGGCGCTCAAGAGCTGCAAGCTGGCGCAACTGCATGTTGAGAATCGCGCGAGCCTGTAGTTCGTCGATCGACAGCAGTTGCATTAGGCCATCGCGGGCCTCTTCAACGTTGGCACTCTTGCGAATCAAAGCGATTACAGCATCGAGGGCGTCCAAGGCCTTTAGGTATCCGCGAAGGATGTGAGCGCGCTCTTCGGCCTTCTTCAAGCGGAACTGCGTGCGGCGAACAATAACTTCAACCTGGTGTGCGACCCAGTTGGTGATGAAACCATCCAGGCTCAGGGTGCGAGGCACGCCATCAACCAGAGCCAACATGTTGGCGCTGAAGTTCTCTTGAAGCGGGGTGAGCTTATAAAGGTTGTTCAAGACAACGCGAGCAACCGCATCCTTCTTCAGAACGACGACCAAACGCTGGCCGGTTCGACCAGAGGTTTCGTCACGGATGTCGGCGATGCCTGAAAGGCGGCCCTCCTTGACCAAGCCGGCGATCTTCTCGGCCAAGTTGTCAGGGTTTACCTGGTAAGGCAACTCGGTGACAACTAGGCAGGTGCGACCCTGGAGTTCTTCAACGTTGATGATCGCGCGCATCGTGATTGAGCCACGACCGGTGCGATAAGCCTCTTCGATGCCCTTGCGACCAAGGATGTGTGCACCGGTTGGGAAGTCTGGGCCCTTGATGCGCTCAATAAGCGCCTCAAGTAGTTCCTCGTTGGTTGCATCCGGGTTCTTTAGGAACCACTGAGCACCATCGGCGACTTCGCGAAGGTTGTGAGGTGGGATGTTGGTAGCCATACCAACGGCAATACCGATCGAACCATTGATTAATAGGTTCGGAATGCGGCTAGGCAGAACGGTTGGTTCCTGGGTGCGGCCGTCATAGTTGTCTTGGAAGTCGACAGTGTCTTCGTCGATGTCGCGAACCATCTCCATGGCCAACTGCGCCATGCGGCACTCGGTGTAACGAGGGGCAGCAGCAGGGTCGTTACCCGGTGAACCGAAGTTACCCTGACCAGAGATCAACGGGTAGCGAAGGTTCCAGTCTTGGGTCAAACGAACCATGGTGTCGTAAATGGCACTGTCACCGTGTGGGTGGAACTGACCCATGACGTCACCGACGACTCGGGAACACTTCGAGAACTGCTTGTCTGGGCGGTAGCCACCGTCGAACATCGCGTAGATAACGCGGCGGTGAACCGGCTTTAGGCCGTCTCGAACGTCTGGAAGTGCGCGGCCCACGATAACGCTCATCGCGTAGTCGAGGTAGCTGCGCTGCATTTCGACCTGAAGGTCGACCTGCTCGATGTTGTCGCGCAGTGCTGGCACTGCGTCTGGCAGGTTGGTAGTTTCGTCAGCCATGATTTCTCTTCTCTAAATCTCTCAGTTGTCGGCGGCCTAGATGTCTAGGAAGCGGACATCCTTGGCGTTCTGCTGAATGAATGTGCGACGTGCATCTACGTCTTCACCCATGAGGGTTGAGAAGACTTCGTCGGCGATGGCTGCATCTTCAAGGGTTACCTGAAGCAGGGTGCGCTGGTCTGGGTCCATGGTGGTGTCCCAAAGCTCGTCGTAGTCCATCTCACCAAGACCCTTGTAGCGCTGAATCGAGTTTTCCTTAGGAATGCGCTTGCCGGCGGCTGCGCCATCGGCCAAAGCCTTGTCGCGTTCGGCATCTGAGTAAACATACTGGTGGTCGGCATTCGACCACTTGATCTTGAACAGTGGTGGCTGCGCTAGGTAGACGTAACCGTGTTCGATAAGTGGGCGCATGTAGCGGAACAACAGGGTCAAAATCAGGGTGCGGATGTGAAGACCGTCGACATCGGCGTCGGCCATCAAAATGCACTTGTGGTAGCGGGCCTTGGTCACGTCGAACTCTTCACCGATGCCGGTTCCGAATGCCGTGATGATTGCCTGCACTTCGGCGTTGCCGAGGGCACGGTCTAGACGAGCCTTCTCGACGTTTAGCACCTTTCCACGCAGCGGAAGGATGGCCTGGGTCTCTGGGTTGCGGCCTCGAACGGCAGAACCACCCGCCGAGTCACCCTCAACTAGGTAGATTTCTGACAGTGCAGGGTTACGGCTTGAGCAGTCACGAAGCTTGCCCGGCATGCCGCCAGACTCAAGCAGACCCTTGCGGCGGGTTGCCTCACGTGCCTTTCGGGCTGCGTGACGAGCGGTTGCCGCCTGGATTGCCTTGCGGATGATCTCCTTGGCTACGTTTGGGTTGCGGCCAAGCCAGTCACCGAACTCTTCATTGACTACGCGCTGAACGAAAGCCTTGACCTCGGTGTTGCCGAGTTTGGTCTTGGTCTGGCCTTCGAACTGTGGCTCAGCCAGCTTGACCGAGATCACACAGGTTAGACCTTCGCGGCAGTCGTCACCCGAAAGGTTTTCGTCCTTCTCTTTGAGCAAGTTCTTTTCGCGGGCGTACTTGTTCAACAGTGTGGTTAGTGCTGCACGGAAACCTTCTTCGTGGGTTCCACCCTCGTGAGTGTTGATGGTGTTCGCGTAGGTGTGAACGCTCTCGTTATAGGCATTGGTCCACTGCATCGCGATTTCGACCGACATGTTCTTCTCTTTGGTCTCAGACTCAAAAGAGATGATTTCATCGTTGACGATTTCAGACTTCTTCGAAACGTTTAGGTATTCGACGTAGTCTTTTAGGCCGTTTTCGTAGTGGTAAGTATCGGTGCGACCGCTGCGCTCATCGGTCAGCGAGATCTTAAGGCCCTTGTTCAAGAAGCACATCTGCTGAAAGCGCTGGCGAAGGGTTTCGTAGTCATACTCGACGGTTTCGAAAATTTCTGGGCTGGCCAAGAATTCGATGGTGGTTCCGGTGTAGTCGGCTGGCTCGCCCTTGGCAAGCGGTGCGTCTGGCACACCAATCTTGTAACTCTGGTTCCAGAGGAAGCCCTCGCGAGCAACCTGAACCTTGAGCTTGGTCGAAAGCGCATTAACAACAGAAGCACCAACACCGTGCAGACCACCAGAAACTGCGTAACCGCCACCGCCGAACTTTCCGCCGGCGTGAAGAATGGTCAAAACTACCTGAACGGTAGAGATTCCCTCGGTTGGGTGAATTGAAACTGGGATGCCTCGGCCGTTGTCGCGGCAGCGAATCCAGCCATCCTTGGTGATGGTGACATCGATGGTGTCACAGTGACCGGCAAGGGCCTCGTCGACAGAGTTGTCGACGATTTCGTAGACGAGGTGGTGAAGACCGCGGGGGCCAGTGGAGCCGATGTACATACCTGGGCGCTTACGCACCGCTTCAAGACCTTCGAGAACCTGGATATTTCCGGCTTCGTAGCTAGTGTCTCCGCCGGTAGCGTTTTCTGATTCTGACGACATATTCGGTTGTAACTCCTTCTAATCCCCCCGGGGTAAAAACCCCGGATTTTCACCGTTAGGCCCTATAGAACTGCAGTGATCGCACTGACTGATATTCGGGGTGGCTAACTTACAAGAATTTTACCGTGGATGGCAGACATTTATTGGGATATCGGGCACGTTGCGACCTGTGAATCTGCACCTAATTTGTAACGATTTGCACGGGCAATTCGCCGCGTTTTGCAGGCTTATCCGTAGGTGTCGCGGGGGCCGCGGCCGGGCACCGATCGAGGGCCCTTTTTCCAGCTCGGAGCATCAGGCCCAAGTAGCTTCAAACTTGTGATTTCAACCCCAGGATGAGCCTCTTTAATCATCGCCAAGATTTGGGTCTGCATAAGGCGCAACTGTGTTGCCCAGGCCGTCGACTTGCATCGAATGGTGAGGGTTCCGTTTATCAATGCCTCTGGTTGGGTAGCGGCGGCATTTGATTCACCGACAATCTTGCTCCAGTTATTGAAGAGCTCTGCTTCTGCCAATTGTGATTCCCAGCGGAAAGACTTCAGTAGGTCGTCCACACCCGAGCCAACTTTGATTGGATCGCGGCCGGGCTCGAACGGGCGAGAGTTCTTTTTGGCCGCCTTTTCGGCGATGCGCTTGGCATCCCGGCTGAGTCTGCCGGTCACCGCTTCGCGCATCCGCCAGTAGAACTCTTGAGCAAAATCTTGTTTTTCGGGTTTTTCAGCCATTTGCTGCCTCCCCCGCGTTATCTCCGGCCGACACTTCGCCATGTTTCACGTGGAACACGGTGGCAATTAGCTCGCTGGGAACATCCTCGGCTACTGCTGCGGTAATCAAAACCTGTTCGTTGCCAGCAACCATGCCGGCTAAACGGGCGCGTCTTCCGGCATCGAGTTCGGCAAATACATCATCCAAGATCAAAATCGGGTCGCCGGTGCGAGTTTCGGCGCGCAAAAGAGCAATCGAGGCCAGTCGCAGCGCAAGTGCATAAGACCAGCTTTCGCCATGGCTCGCGTAACCCTTGGCAGGCAAAGAGCCCAGCATCAGCACCAGGTCGTCGCGGTGCGGACCCACAAGGGTGATTCCGCGCTCGAGTTCCTTGGCCCGCACGGCGGCCAATTTGTCGCTATAAAGCGCTTCGATTTCGGCTCGATCGGCGGTCTGAATGTATTCAAGGTCTTCGACGTCGTCATCATCGCCCCAGCCACTTGGAATTTTTGTTCCTAGAAGTGAGCTTTTTACCAGGATGCGTGGCTCATTATTGGCAATCGCAATCGACTGGTAGGCCTCGAAAAGGTGGGGGCGAAGTCGCTCGACCAAATCCACTCGAGCGGCAATGATTTCGGAACCATAGGAAATCAAGCTCTGATCCCAGGCATCAAGAGTGCTGAGTGCGCTTCCTTTTGCTCCGGTTTGTCTTGCCGTCTTCAAGAGTGTGTTGCGCTGCTTCAGCACGCGCTCGTAATCGCTGTAAACACCGGCAAATCGAGGCCAAACCTGAACGACTAGCTCGTCAATAAAGGCCCTGCGATTAGTCGGGTCGCGCTTCACGATGTCGAGGTCTTCGGGCGCGAAGGTAACCGAATTAACTATCCCTAGGATGTCTCTCACGCGTGGTACCGGTGATTTATTGACTCGCGCCTTATTGGCGCTATCGCGATTTAGTTCTAGTTCAACCAGGATGTCGCGATCTGCGTGACTGGCCATTGCTCGGATCGCGGCTTGGCCGGAATCCTGCTTGATTAGCGGTAAATAGCCAGCTACCCGGTGGCTTGAGAGTGTGGATAAGTAACGAATTGCCTCAACAAGGTTGGTTTTACCCTGACCATTTGGGCCTACCAATAGATTCACGCCCGGTTGAAGGGCAATCTCGGCGCCCTGATAATTGCGAAAAGAGGCAAGCGACAGATGCTTAATGAACACCCGCGCCCACCTCTTTTCTAAATTTTGTAACTACAAGAACTGGCCAAAGGCCTATTCTTGGCGGATTTAGCGAACTAGAAGGTTTGGCTGAAGCAGGTAGCGATAGCTATCTGAGTCGGTCTTTTCTTTTGAACCGTGGCTCGAAATCAGAACAGGGCCCGGCTTGTTCGGGTTGTCGTTATTGGTAAAGGCAATCTTCACGAACTCAGAGTGAACGCCCGCCAAGCCATCGATGAGGAACTGAGGCTTCAAAGAAACCACAATCTCCTTGCCCTCAAGCTCTGCACTGATGTTCTCTGATGC
>CANGGK010000054.1 GCA_947453475.1 Microbacteriaceae bacterium | reverse complement strand
AGAGGAGTTTGCCTGGTGAGAAAAGGTACTAAGTCGTTCTTAGGCATTGTTTCTCTTGGCCTTGTCGCTGCCGGTTACCAGGCGGGTCAGGCTGCAGAAATCAGCAGCGGTTTTAGCGCGGCCTCTACTCCTCTTCCGGCAACTGCAGCATCAACCACGCCGGTTGCGGCGCCGGTTACCAGCACCCCAATTCCTAACCTTGGCGGGTCTGACGACGGAGAGAATACGACCACCATCGTGGCCTCAACTACGCCGGCGCCAGCGGCGACCACCAAGGCTCCGGTTTCAACACCAAAGGCAACCACTGCCGTACCTGCCCCGGTCTCAACACCTAAGGCCACCGCGACAACCCCGGCTCCGGCTCCAGCACCGGTAACTGCCAGCGCAACTAAGACCGGTTCGGCAATCAGCTATCGGTATGGCACCGTTCAGGTTTCGGTAACCAAGGCCAACGGCAAAATCACTGCCGTTAATCTTCTTCAGCAAGGTGCAACCGGCGGTCGCCAGGGCGCTTTTCCATACTTGGTTCAATACGCAATTCAGGCAAATGGTTCGGGTTTTGGCAGCCTAGGTGGCGCAACCTACACAACCGACGCATTCAAGCAGTCATTGGAGTCGGCACTTGCAAAATTCTAGCCAGCACCCAAACAGCCCATACACGAATGCGGTTTTGCCGAGCAAGCGTAAATGGAAGTTCGGCGCAACCGCCTTTAGCCTGCTAAGCATTGCCGGCGGTCTCTTGGTCAATAACTACTTGAACCCGCCAGTGGCAACCACTAGCATCACGCCGATAGTCAACAAGCCTGGCGTTGCCACTAAGCCAGACAAGACCGTCACCAGCGACGCCATTCCGTACCAGTTCGGTACTGTTCAAATTGCCGTTACTCGCAAGGCGGGAAAGATCTCAGGCATCGACGTCGGTCAGTCGAGTGCCAACAACGGGCGCCAAGCAGCTTTTCCAATCTTGGTTCAGTCAGCCATTACGGCTCAGGGAACCAACTTCACAAATCTGGGTGGAGCTACTTACACAACCGATGCCTTCAAGCAGGCGCTCGCCAGCGCAATCACGAAGCTGGGCTAATGAGCCCCGCGACTCATGCGCCAAAAGCATTTGAGCACATCGAACTGGCGATGGGCACGGGTTTCAGTTTTCACGGCCGCAGCCCGCTTAGCGACAGCGATACTTCGATAATCCTCAATCAAGCCTGTGCGATCTTGCACGAGGCAGATCTGATATTTAGCCTCTACAAACCCGAATCGCCACTCTCGCGCTTGGCCCGGGGCGAAACTTCGGTTGCCGAATGCCCACCGGTTGTCAATGAAATCTGGGATGCCTGTGAAGCTTGGGAAAAAGCCACCGAAGGTTGGTTTAGCGCCTTCACGCCAGAGCATACCTTCGACCCATCCGGGTTGGTAAAAACCTGGGCGGCAGAGCGTGCAGCCGAGTATGTGCTCGAACGTGGAATTATCGATTTCACACTGAACGCAGGCGGCGACATCATGATTGCCAATGGCGTTACCGAAGCCATCGACTGGCGCATGGGCATCAGCAAGCCGGTTTCAATTGCCTCAGATGACGCCGGTATCTTGACGGTTGTTGACCTTCATCGCACTCCATTTCGCGCAATGGCAACCAGCGGTTCAGCCGAACGCGGGTCGCACATCTGGAACCCAAAGGCGGCCGGCAAAGAACCAGCCAAGGAATTCGTGCAAGTGAGCGTGATTGCACGCGATCTTGTCACCGCCGACGTTTGGGCAACCGCGGCTTTTGCCGAGGGTGAGCGAGCTATTGAGCACCTAAATCGAATCGACGACATCGAAGCCTTATTCGTTTACGCCGACGGCGAGTTGGCGGCCACAAACGGCTTCATCAATCTGTTTGCCAAGTAGTTCGCGTCGGTTTAGAAACCGCTAACCAAGATTTCTTAATCTGAACTCATGAAAAGACGCGTGGTTATAGTTACCGAGTCTTTTCTGCCGTCATTGAATGGTGTGACCAACTCGGTGCTTCGAGTGCTTGAAACCCTCAAAGAGCAGGGTCACGAGGCTCTGATCATTGCTCCAACTTCGCCGGTTGATGAATATCTGGGCTTCAAGGTTGTTAAGACCAAGCACTTTCACTTGAAGCAGTTTCCGGTTGCCCTCCCGCTGATGGCAATGCGCAGAATCTTTCGTGAATTCCAGCCGGATGTCATTCATGTGGCCGCACCATTCGCCTTGGGGCGCCAGGCTCTGAGGGTTGCTAGACGCCAAGACATCCCAGCCATCGCTATTTATCAGACCGATATCTCGGGCTACCTACAGCGCTACAACCTTGAACTTCTGAAGCCTGCCGTTGATGAATTCGTCGCGAGTGTTCATCGCCAAGCGTCTATCACCCTGGCACCGACACCAGAAACCGCCGCCAATCTAACTGCACTAAACGCTGGGCAGGTTGCGGTTTGGGGCCGTGGAATCGACCTAAAGTCTTACGACCCAGCACGAAAGCAAACAATGGCGGTCGATGTGCTTCGAGCCAAGTTTGCGAGACCCGGCAATCTGCTGGTTGGGTTCGTAGGGAGACTAGCTGCAGAGAAGCAAGTCGAACGAATGGCCGAACTTTTTGGCATTCCCGGTGTCGATTTTCTAATCGTTGGCGATGGCCCCGACCGGGCTGAGCTTGAATCAAAGTTCGAAGGTCATCCGGTGACCTTTGCCGGCCGCCTTGAGGGAGATGCGTTGGCAAATGCCTACGCTGCACTAGACGTATTCGTGCATTTCGGAACCGAAGAAACGTTCGGGCAGACGATTCAAGAGGCGCAGGCAAGTCAACTTCCGGTAATTGCGCCTGCTCGGGGTGGGCCGATTCACCTGATTGAAAATGGAGTCACCGGTTTTTTGGTTGACCCAGACCAGCCACGTCCATACCGTGAACGGCTGATTGAACTTGTGGGTGACGAGGTATTGCGTCGCCGAATTGCAAAGCAGGCGCGGGAATCGGTTCTTGGGCGTACTTGGGAGCGCAATAATGACAAGTTGCTCGAGCATTACCAAACCGCAATCACTCGACAAAAAGGCGGCCGAGCTTGAATTGGTTTGACGCCCAGGCCATCATCGACAACCTCGGCAGCCTTGCTGTACTCGGTGTGGCAGCAATCATATTCTTCGAGACGGCAACCATTCTCGGCTCGTTTCTACCGGGTGACTCATTGCTCTTCATTCTTGGGTTGACTCTCGGCACCTGGTTGACAAGCTTCCCTTTTGCCTTAGCCCTTCTTTTAGTGACTTCGGCAGCTATTGCGGGCTCACAGGTGGGCTTTTATGTCGGTTTGAAGACCGGCCCCAGGCTCTTCAATCGCAAGGATGGTTGGATCTTCAACCACAAGACGCTCGAGAGAACCGAGGGCTTCTTTGCACGTTACGGTGCGAGGGCAATCATCTTGGCGCGATTTGTTCCGGTGCTTCGAGCGCTGATTCCGATGCTTGTCGCGATGACCAATTTCGATTCAAAACGCTTTCTGAAACTCAATCTCATGGGTGGTTTCGCCTGGGTGGTTGGCGTTATGACCGCTGGGTACCTGCTCGGGCACATTCCATTCGTTGAGCAGCATGTTGAGTTTTTTATTCTCGGATTTGTGGTGCTTTCGTCGCTGCCACTGCCGATTGAATTGCTTCGTGATCGAATCGCGAAAAATCGCGACACTAAATCTACCTAAGCAGCGTAGAGGTGTGGCCACTCTTCATTTGAATAGTTAGTCCACTGCGGGTATTTTGGCTCGAGTCCATCGCCCGACGAAGCCCCGCGCAAACGGCGGCCAATAAACGGTAAAACATAAATCCAAACCCATCTGATGGTTTCAAAGAAGTTGCGGCCTGGTCCGAGCATCTCGAACTCTTCCTCTTCTTCGAAGCGGTGTGAAAGCTGCAGCAGGTCTGCCGCCTTGTTGGCAATGCGCGTGTGCCCATAGCCCGAGAAGTGCACCATGTCTTCGGCCCAGAAACACAGGTCGTTGAATTTTTCGATTCTGAAAACGTCGAGCACGGGCACACCATATTCGGCAGCCGTCTCTTCGATTAGGCGAGTCATACTCTCGGCTCGCTTGGCTAACTTGCTAAACACCCGAAGGTGAAGCGGATTAATGGTGTTTGCAACCACAACCTGGCAACCGGCAGCCAGAAGACGCTCAATCGCCCCACGCAGCAACGCCTGTAACGCTGGGTGTTGGCTGCGCGGTTTCATGAGGTCATTCGAGCCGGCCATGATGGTAACCAAATCTGGTTTTAGAGCCAGCGCGTCTTCGAGCTGGGCGGTCAAAATCTCCAAAATTTTGCTGCCACGGATAGCCAGATTGGCGTATTCAAAGTCTTGACCATAAATTGCCGATTGTTCTCCGAGTAGGCCGGCAAGACGGTCTGTCCATCCGCAGCCCTCGCGATTGTGATCGAAACCCCAGTCACCGAGGCCCTCAGAAAGCGAATCGCCGATGGCAACGTATTTTCTGATCAAGGCCTGTGTCATGGTGAGCCTTAGACGAGTGCCGGAATTCGGTCTAGATTGCGGCCCAGGGCGATTACCTGCCAGTTCGCAGCCTGCCACGCTTGAACATCCAAGGCGTTTCTACCGTCGATGATGAGTCGGTTATTCACGTACCGTCCGAGCTGCAAAGGGTCTGCGGTTCGGTACTGCTTCCACTCTGTGGTTAGAACCACAATGTCTGCACCTCGAACCGAAGTTTCCAGGCTGTCTTCGGTCTCAAGCTGAGGATAAACCCGACGAACGTTCTCGAGGGCCTTCGGATCGTGAATAACAACTTTTGCACCCGCCAGCCAGAACTGCTCGGCAACCGCCATCGCTGGCGAATCGCGGATGTCGTCAGTTTCAGGCTTGAATGCTGCACCAAGGATGGCCACACGACGACCGGTTAGATCGCCGAGTTCCTCTTGCGCCAGCTCAATAACGCGTGATCTACGACGAAGGTTAATCGCTTCGACTTCTTTCAAGAAACCGACTGCCTGGCCAACACCAAGTTCTTCGGCTCGTGCAACGAAACCACGGATGTCCTTCGGCAAACAACCACCACCGAAGCCGATACCCGACTTCAAGAACTTGTTGCCGATGCGCTCATCCATGCCGATCGCCTCGGCCAGTTTCACCGCATCAGCACCGGCTACCTCGGCAATTTCGGCCATCGCGTTGATGAATGAAATCTTGGTGGCTAGGAACGAGTTTGCGGCGACCTTTACTAGTTCGGCTGTTGGGATGTCGACGGTAAGAAGCGGAACACCCTGGTTAGTGATTGGCTCGTAAAGCAGGCGAAGCAACTTCTCAGCCCAGGCTTCCTTGACACCGATCACGATGCGATCAGGTAGCAGGCTGTCTTGAAGTGCGGTGCCCTCGCGCAAGAACTCAGGGTTCCAGGCCAGGTGTGGCTCGAAGTCAACTTTGGTCGCGAGATGCTTGGCGAGTTCGGCTGCGGTGCCAACCGGCACCGTTGACTTGCCGGCCACCAGGGCGTCCTCATTCAAGAACGGAGCCAGGGCGTCAAGGGCGTTGAAGAGATAGGTGGTGTCAGCGCCCAAACCAGTCTTCGACTGAGGGGTTCCAACACAAAGCAAGTGAATCAACGCCTCACGAGATTCTTCATCGTGTTCGGTTTTGAAGCGAAGGTTTCCCGAGGCAAGCACCTCTAGTAACGCTTCATCTAAGCCCGGTTCATAGAACGGAACCTTACCGGCAGAAAGACTTTCAAGCTTGGCGAGATCAGAATCGATGCCAATCACTTCGTGACCCAACTTTGCGAATGCTACCGCCGTGGTGGCACCCAAGTAACCCAGACCAATAACGCTGATTTTTAGCTTCACAAGGCGAGTTTAGAAAGTGAACAGATGCTAACGAGCATCGCGGCACACCAGTTCATTTACTGGTCTCGAAGTGTTCTATTGGCAGCCAATTCGGTCGCTTTTCGTTTACCCATCGTTCGCATTTTGGTGTGCTCAGGCTTCTTCAAACCGACCCCTGGGCGAAACACCCCCGCAACAACTAGCCAGTAACTTCTAGTTATGGGTGAACTATTCGATCAGTATCCGATCGCTGCCAAACCCAATAAAGGGGACAAAAAGGCAGCCTTCGATGAAATGTTTGCTGCGCCTGGCAAGGTGCGGCCGAGTTATGTGAAGATTCACGAAGCTCTGGCGGCTATGACCCAGAATGAGCTGATCGGCAGAACCGCAGCCCTTGCCGACTCATACCTAGCTCAGGGTGTAACTTTCGACTTCGCGGGCGAAGAGCGACCTTTCCCGCTCGACGCCGTGCCGCGAGTAATCGATCGTTCCGAATGGAACGTGCTCGACGCCGGTGTGAAGCAGCGCGTCAAAGTTCTCGAGGCGTTTCTGGCCGATGTCTATGGCCCGCAGAATGCCATCCGTGATGGTGTCATTCCGGCAGCGCTGGTTGCGACATCCGAGCACTTTCACCGCGCCGCTCATGGCATTGACCCGGCCAATGGTGTGCGCATCCAGGTAAGTGGCATCGACCTGATTCGTGATGAGGTTGGCACCTGGCGCGTGCTAGAAGACAACGTTCGGGTGCCTTCGGGTGTTAGTTACGTGATCTCGAACCGTCGAGTCATGGCGCAAACCCTGCCCGAGCTCTTTCAGCAGATGCGAATTCAGCCTGTTGGTGAATACCCAAACAAGTTGCTCGCCGCGCTTCGAGCGGCCGCACCAGGTGGCGTAGAAGACCCAACCGTGGTTGTGCTGACCCCGGGTGTTTACAACAGCGCTTACTTTGAGCACACGCTGCTCGCCCGACTGATGGGCATCGAGCTTGTCGAGGGCCGCGACCTATTCTGCTCAAACGGCAAGGTTTACATGCGCACCACAGCGGGCGCTCGTCGAGTAGACGTGATTTATCGTCGCGTGGATGACGAGTTTCTTGACCCACTAGCCTTCCGCGCCGACTCTGTGCTTGGCCCGCCGGGCTTGCTAAACGCGGCTCGCCAAGGCAACGTAACTCTGGCCAATGCGGTTGGCAACGGAGTTGCTGACGACAAACTTGTCTACACCTATATGCCAGACCTAACCCGCTATTACCTTGGTGAAGAACCGATTATCGAGAATGTTCGCACCTGGCGCCTCGAAGAGGAGGGCAGCCTCGAGGAAGTTCTAGACCGCTTGGATCAGCTCGTGGTTAAGCCGGTAGACGGGTCTGGCGGCAAGGGTCTCGTGGTTGGCCCGGCTGCATCCAAGAAAGAACTCGATGATCTTCGCAAACGACTCATCAAAGACCCTCGCGGTTGGATTGCGCAGCCGGTGGTTCAGTTCTCGACCATCCCAACTCTGGTTGAGGGCGGTCTAAGACCTCGTCACGCCGACCTTCGCCCATTCGCGGTGAACAGCGGTAGCGACATCTGGGTTCTGCCCGGCGGGCTCACTCGCGTAGCTTTGCCAGAGGGCGAGCTGGTTGTGAACTCATCCCAAGGTGGCGGTTCAAAAGACACCTGGGTCGTAGGCAGTGATCGCTCAAGCGTTCGGCAGTTCATGCCAACCAACTCGACGGTCTCTTCAATCGTCGCCGGCCAGACCTCGGCCGATTCGGGTTTCGGTGCTCAACAGCACGACAACTCGGGTGCCGGTTTCAAGATTCAACAAGAACAGCAGCAGCAAACCTCGATTAGCGAGCTGCCGCCAGTTGCACAGGGAGGCATCAAGTAATGCTAAGCCGTATTGCAGAGTCACTGTTTTGGATTGGTCGCTATGTTGAGCGCGCAGATGGCACCGCGCGCCTACTCGACGTGCACCTACAGCTTTTGCTCGAAGACCCCTGGGTCGATGAAGACACCGCTTGCCGTTCGCTGTTGTCGGTGATTGGTTCAGAGTCGGTGTTTCCGCACGACCTAACTCGCCACGACCTTCTGAACATTCTTTCGGTAGATCGAAACGAGCAGGCATCGATTGCATCTTCGCTGACCGCCGCTCGTGAGAATGCCCGTCGGGTTCGCGAAATT
>CANGGK010000053.1 GCA_947453475.1 Microbacteriaceae bacterium | reverse complement strand
ATTCAAACCGGGCACTTCATATCGCTTCAAACCCGCCAGCCAAATATCGAAGGCGCAGGTGAGGTCACGCTCGAGCGTCTCGTTCGAGAAGCGTTGCGCATGAGGCCAGACCGACTGGCTGTTGGTGAAATTCGTGGCGCCGAACTTCTTGCCCTGGTTCAGGCCATGAATACCGGCCATGGTGGGGGTGGGGCAACTATCCATGCCAATAGTTTTGAGTCGGTCGTTGAGCGAGTGCGAGCAATCGGCTGGCAATGCGGTTTGCCCGCAGAGCAGGTATTAGAACAAGTTAGGTCTGCAATCAAATGGCTCATTTTCGTTGGCATTGAAGGCGGCACACGAAAAATTCTCCAAATGGGCAGGTTCACGTGAACGGCGAAATCGTTCTACTTGAGTTAGCCGGTTTACTAAAGGCAGGCATACCCGCGTCGACTGCGCTCCTTCAGGTTGAGGCTCGGTTGCAAGAACTAGAACCTGCGCAACGGGTTCAGTTCGAGGCCATGTGGCAACTAGCAATGGCAAACGGCGGGTCTATTTCGGCGGCCATGCAAAACCTGTCAATAGTTTTTGGCGAACAAGAAAAACACCGAAAAGAGGTCGAGCTCGAATTTGTCGGCCCTAGGGCAACGGCAAAGCTCGTTGGCTGGCTTCCTATTTGCGGCTTGGGTCTTGCGCAGCTATTTGGCTTGAATCCGCTCGGAGCCATGGCCTCAAAACCGCTGGCACTAATCTCGGTAATTCTTGGAGCGATTCTTCTTGTTGTCGGCAACCTCTGGACGAGATCGATTCTCTCGAAAGCCGAATCCACAGTCCACGACCCGGGGTTATTTATTGATGCGGTCAAATTCTGCTTGCTTGCTGGCATTCCTTTCCAAGTTGCGCTGAAGCAGGCGGAGCTATATTTCGGCAACTTATTAGAGCAACAAGAAGACGGAATGGTCGTAGAAGAGCTCAAGCACCTTGCTCAGTTGAATCGTGAAAGCGGTGCATCGCTAGCTGCCCTTCTCGGCTCAGCCGCTCGGGTTCGTCGTGAGAGGTTGCACCATACCGAAGCCGAGGTGGTCGCGAGGCTATCGGTGAAATTGATGATTCCGCTCGGGCTACTTACTTTGCCCGCTTTTATTCTCTGCACCGTTGTGCCTATCTCGATCGGTCTTCTGTCTGCCGGGCAGAACTAAAAACAAAAAAGAAAATAGGAGCAAAACATGAAATTCAAAGATATCTGGCTCGATGAGACTGGGGCAGCAACGGCCGAGTATGCAATCGCAACGATGGCCGCGGTCGGCTTTGCCGGGTTGCTCGTTGTAATCATGCGCAGTGATGAAGTACGAGCGATTTTATTTGATCTGGTGAAGAGCGCTCTAACTTTCACGAACCCAAATTCGGCACCAACGCCTTAGGTCATGCGGTCGAGTTCTGAGACTGGGTCGGTAACAGCAGAGTTGGCAATCGCTTTGCCTTCAGTCGTTCTGGTTATTTTCGTAACGCTCGCCGGTTTTGGCTTGCAAATCGAGCGGATGAAGTTAGTTTCGATGGCCGCGGGGTCAGCCAGGGCTTTGGCTCGTGGTGAAGTCGAGCTCGAGGTTAGAACACTGTCAAGAGAAGTTGATTCCAAGGCGGCACTTTTTATCGAGCATCTCGAAAACCATATTTGCGCGAGGTTGTCGAAGACCTTCAGCTTCGCTGGTATTCAAGAGATAGAGGTGTCAGAACGTCAGTGTGCCCGAAAGTCTGGGCTTTGATGAATAGGCCAGAGCAATTTTCAGAGCGGTGGCCAGATCAGGGGGCTAGGGGTTCGATTAGGGCACGTTGGTCTAACCAAAATGGTTCGGGAACCGTCTTGGCTCTCTCGGTCGTTTTTGTTAGCGTGGCCTGTCTCGGGGTCTCTCAAATAGTTGCACTTCAACTTCTCACGCAGGTGAGATTGAACGCCGTTGCAGATGCGGCAGCCCTTGCCGCAGATGATGCGCTCAGAGGTTTAACCACCGGGTTTCCCTGTGAGATTGCCCGCGCAATAGCGCAAGAGAATATGGCGAATCTCAACGAGTGTCGTATTGTCGGATTCGAAGCATTTGTTAACTTGCGTGTTCAGAGCATGGGTATAGTTCTAAACGCAAGTGCAAGAGCAGGTCCGAGCAGTTGATGCTGGGTCACCTATAAAGAGGAGTAAGTCTTTGGCAAATAGCCACAAGCTAGTAATCGTTGAGTCGCCAGCAAAGGCCAAAACGATTGCCAAATTTCTTGGCGACGACTTTACCGTCCTCGCTTCGATCGGCCATATCCGTGACCTCATCGACCCTAAAGACCTTCCGTCAGAGAAGAAGAAGGGCTCACTAGGTAAGTTCTCGATCGATATTGAAAACGACTTTGAGCCTTACTACGCGATTTCTGCGGGTAAGAACAAAACCGTGACCGACCTCAAGAAAGCCTTGGTTGGCGCTGAGGAGCTCTATCTCGCAACAGATGAAGACCGCGAAGGAGAGGCCATCGCCTGGCACCTACTTCAAGTTCTGAAGCCAAAGGTGCCGGTTAAGCGCATGGTCTTCCACGAGATCACCAAGGAGGCAATCCAAGGTGCACTCGAGCACACTCGTGCAGTCGACGAGAACCTGGTGCAAGCCCAAGAGACCCGTCGAGTTGTCGACCGTCTCTATGGCTATGAAGTTTCACCTGTCCTTTGGCGCAAGATCAACCGTGGTCTCAGCGCCGGTCGCGTGCAGTCTCCGGCAATGCGCTTGGTTGTTGAGCGTGAGCGTGAGCGCATGGCTTTCGTTTCAGCGAGCTACAACGACGTTGAAGCACTTCTAGACCCGCTAACCGCAGGCGAGCCTCAGTTCACAGCCAAGCTTCAGAGCATCGGTGGCAAGCGCATCGCTACTGGCCAAAACTTTGACGACAACGGAAAACTGACCGCCGATGTCCTGCTGCTCGATGGAAAAGCAGCGGAGGCGCTCGCCGAATCGATGCGTAGCCCAGAGGCCAAGATCACCGTGGCGTCGGTTGAGGCAAAGCCAAGCACTCGCCGCCCAGCTGCACCCTTCACCACTTCGACGCTGCAGCAAGAAGCATCGCGCAAACTTCGAATGTCTGCCAAGCAGACCATGGACACCGCGCAATCGCTCTACCAAGAGGGTCACATTACTTATATGCGAACCGACTCGCCAACCCTTTCGGTGCAGGCTATCAATGCGGCTCGCTCGCAGGCTTCGTCAATGTTTGGTGCTCAGTTTGTTCCAGACAAGCCACGCGTTTATCAGGGCAAGAACAAGAGCGCCCAAGAGGCTCACGAGGCTATTCGCCCAGCCGGTGAAGTCTTCAAGACTCCGGCCGAGTTGTCGCGAGTTCTCAGCGGTCGCGCACTCGACCTTTATGAACTTATCTGGAAGCGCACCGTCGCATCTCAGATGGAAGACGCCAAGGTTTCAACGACCACCGCAAAAATCACCGTTGGGCCACTAGCCGATGGCGGAACCGCCGAATTCACTGCATCGGGAACCGTGGTTACCTTCCGCGGTTTCATGGCAGCCTACGAAGAAAGCACGGATGAGTCTCGCAACGAAGACGAGAGTACCGAGCGCGAATCAAAGCTGCCTAACCTAACCGTGGGTCAGTCGCTAAAAGCACTTGAAGTGACAGCAAAAGACCACCAGACCACACCGCCGCCTCGCTACACAGAGGCAAGCTTGGTCAAGGCTCTAGAAGAAGACGGCATCGGCCGACCTTCGACTTATGCAGCCATCCTGTCAACCATTGTGAACAAGGGCTACGTTTCAAAGCGCGGCCAAGCTCTGGTTCCAGAGTGGATCGCATTTACCGTCACCCGCTTCCTTGAGGAAAACTTCGGCAAGCTCGTTGACTATGCGTTCACTGCCCAGATGGAAGAAGACCTTGACCGCATTGCCGAGGGTGACCTCGATCGCAGCGCATGGCTCAAGGAGTTTTACTTCGGTGGTGGCAAGCAGGAAGGTCTTCGCAACACGGTCGAAAACCTTGGCGACAGTGACCCTCGCGCCATCAACTCGATTGCCATCAACGATGACATCACGCTTCGCACCGGCAAATATGGCCCATACATCGAAATCATGGTTGAGCCGGGCTCTGAAGGTGCCGACGAGAATGGTCGTCGCATCGTCAACATCCCAGAAGGTCTTGCCCCTGATGAGTTGACCGTCGAGAAGGCGCAGCAGCTTATTGATGCGCCGATTATCACCGACCGCGTTATGGGCCAAGACCCAACCACCGGTTTCGACATTCTCTTCAAGGATGGTCGCTACGGACCATACGTCGTCTTGGATGACCCGAAGGCTGCAAAGCCAAAGACCGGTTCGCTGTTCAAGTCAATGAGCCCAGAGACTTTGACTCTCGAAGAAGCAATTCAGTTGCTCTCGCTACCCCGCGTGGTTGGAATCGACCCGGAATCGTCGGTCGAGATTACCGCACAAAACGGAAAGTTCGGCCCATACCTAAGCAAGGGCAAAGACTCGCGTTCGCTAACGAGCGAGGACCAGCTTTTCACCCTCGACCTTGCCGGCGCGCTAGAAATTTTGGCCCAGCCAAAGTACGGAGGCCGTCGCACCGCGGCTACCCCGCTAAAGGAATTCGGAGAAGACCCTGCATCTGGCTTGGCCGTAGTGGCAAAGACCGGGCAGTTCGGCCTCTATGTCACCGATGGAGCTGTGAATGCAACCGTGCCCAAGGATGAAAACCTCGAAGAGATGTCTCCAGACCAAGCGTTCGAGCTTTTGGCCATTCGCCGTGAGAAACTTGGTCTAGAGCCTGGTCAGGCTCCTGCAAAGGCTGGAAAGCCGGCTAAAAAGGTCGGCACCACCCGAGTCGTCAAGCGCGGAACCACTCGAAAGAAAAAGTAATGACAGCAGGGCTCTTCATCTCACTCGAGGGAATCGACGGTGTTGGCAAATCTACGCAGTCAGACCTTCTCGAAGAGTTCTTGCGGGCTGCCGGTCGTGAAGTGGTTCGCACCCTTGAGCCCGGTGGCACCGAACTTGGTCAAGAAATTCGCCACCTACTGCTTCACCGCAAGGGCGATGTTGCCCCGCGCGCAGAGGCGCTGCTTTACGCTGCCGATCGCGCCCACCACGTTGCCACAAAGATTCGCCCGGCTCTCGAGCGCGGTGAAGTTGTTATTACCGACCGATACCTAGATTCTTCGGTTGCCTATCAAGGGGCTGGTCGTGCCCTGAAAGCCGACGACGTTCGTGCGATTTCTATGTTCGCAGTGGAAGGCCTCCTTCCTCACCTCACGATTCTGTTAGACCTTGAAGCTTCGGCCGCCGCCGCACGAAGAAACGCAACCGGCGAAGCGCCAGACCGTCTTGAGCGCGAAAAGATTGAGTTCTTCGAGACGGTTCGCCAAGCATTTCTAGACATGGCTCGAGTCGAGCCGGAGCGCTGGTTAGTAATTGATGCTCGTCAAACCGTTGACGAAATGCAGGCTCAGATTCGTGCGCGAGTAAACGAACTTCTAGGTGCCTAGTGAATGCCTCTGCCCCAATCTGGGATGACCTACTAGGTCAGCCAGAAGCTGTTTCTCAACTAGAACTCGCTGTTAGGCATCGTAACCAAGGCGTGCATCACGCTTGGCTCATGACTGGCCCACCGGGTTCTGGTCGTTCTAACCTTGCCCACGCATTTGCCGCAGCACTGCTTTGCGCCGAAGGCGGTTGCGGCACCTGCAAGAGTTGCGTGCTGGCGCAGGCTGGCACTCACCCAGACATCGCGGTTCTTTCTACCGAGAAGGTAGTGATCTCGATTGATGAAGTGCGTGCTCTCGTGGCCGATTCACAGTTCGGCAGCTCGATGGGCAAGTTTCGCATCATGATTATCGAAGACGCCGATCGCATGATCGAACGCTCTTCAAACGTCTTGCTCAAAGCTCTCGAAGAGCCACCTGCCGGAACAATCTGGCTACTCTGCGCTCCATCCGAGGCCGACATGCTTCCCACCATCAGGTCTCGCGTTCGCCGAGTTGGCCTAAAGGTTCCAGCTGTCGAAGAGGTTGCCCGGCTGCTCGTCACGCGCGACGGAATTGACCCGGTGTTGGCCGGCCAGGTGGCCGCCGAATCTCAAAGCCACATTGGCATGGCTCGACGACTGGCAACGAGTCACGAGGCTCGCAGCCGCAGGCGCGAAACTCTGCTGGCGGCTCTGGCAATCAATGGGGTTACCTCGGCAGTGAACACCGCCGAACGTTGGCTCGACATCGCCAAGAAAGATGCCGAGGCGCTCACCACCGAGCGAGATCTTGAAGAGCGCACCGCGACTCTCAGAACCATGGGCCTCCAGCCTGGAGATGCTATTCCAAACAACATGAAGTCTGATCTAAAGGCGCTCGAAGAAGCTCAAAAGCGCAGAGCCACCAGAAGTTTGCGAGACGGCATAGACCGCATCCTGGTTGATTTGTTGTCACTATATCGAGACGTACTAACGATTCAGATTGATGCCCAAACCCCGCTGATTAATGCTGAACTTCTCGGTCAAATTTCCGAGGCTGCCTCGGCAACTAGTGCCGCGCAAACAATCGAGAAGCTCGAGGCGATTGCTCAGGCTCGATTGCGAATTGACCGAAACGTGCGTGACCTGATGGTGCTTGAATCTCTCGGCGTGAGCCTTCGAATTAAGCGGGCCTAGTTATGTTGGCTAGAGGATTGATTTCGCTTGTGACAGCGGCCGCACTGAGTCTTGCCGGTTGCAGCGCGCCGACTCAAGAGATAAGCCTCGCGCCGATAGCCACTCCATCTGCCACGGTCGACCCCACTGTCAAGGCTGTCTTGAAGCCTTATTACGGGCAAACGGTGGGCTGGAAAAACTGTGGCAAGCGCATCATGTGCACATCCGTAAAGGTTCCAACTAACTGGGATGCACCTGCGGCCGGCTCTATCTCGCTAGCGGTTGCCTATCGTGCTGCCGACATCGCCAAGCCGCTTGGTTCGATTATTTTCAACCCTGGTGGCCCTGGCGCTTCGGGTTACGACTGGATTCTCAACTCGGTCGATTACCTGGGCACTGCAAACCTGCGTTCTAAGTTCAACATCGTCGGTTTTGACCCGCGAGGCGTTGGCCATAGTGAGCCGACGGTTAAGTGTTTCAATGCCAAAGACACCGATGCATTCCTCTATGGCGACGACGGATTCCCTCTGGGTTCGCCCCAGAGCATTAAGTCGTCCCGCGCAATTTTGAAAAAGTTTGCAACCGCCTGTGCCCAAAACACCGGGCCGGCAATCGCACACATCGATACGGTGTCGGCTGCAAAAGACATCGACGTCATCCGTGCCGTAATGGGTTCGCCAAAACTCGATTTTCTCGGTTTTAGCTACGGTAGTTTCCTTGGCGAAACCTACGCATCGCTCTTCCCTAAAAAGATCGCTCACATGGTGATTGATGGTGTGATTGACCCGACAGTCACCGACGCCCAACAGAGTGTTTTGCAAATCAAGGGTTTTGATTTGGCGCTCAGAAACTATTTGGCCGATTGCCTTAGTAGCTCAGACTGCCCTTTCACCGGCACAGTGCCGCAAGCGCTAAGCAAGATTCGAACCTTGCTTCGAAAGCTTGAGACCAGCCCACTTCCAACCAAGGATGGCAGGCCGCTCAATGCTTGGGTCGCTAACACCGGCCTAATCATGCCGCTCTATTCGCAAGACTATTGGCCGCAATTGAGCCAGGCGTTTACCGAAGCTTTTGACGGCGATGGCAGCACGTTTATGAGTCTCGCTGACACCTACAACGATCGCGATGCAAGTGGAAAGTACACCTCCAATTTGATGGAGGCGAACATTGCGATTAGTTGTCTAGACTCGCGACAGCCGAGCGACGCTGCATCGATGGCTAAGCAAAACTCGCGAATGCTAGCGGCCAGCCCTACTCTCGGCCGTTACTGGCAGTTTGGCGCACTCACCTGTGAGACCTGGCCTTACCCAGTAGCAAAACATAAGTCGGATTATTCGGCCAAGGGATCGGCGCCAATTCTGGTGGTGGGAACTACCGGTGACCCCGCGACGCCTTATGGCCAAGCCGTTTCGGTTGCAACCAAGGTGCTTAGCAGCGGGCACCTGGTTACCTATAACGGTGAAGGGCACACCGCTTATGGCCGTTCAAACGAATGCGTGTCATCTGCCGTTGATAACTATTTCATAAAGGGCACCGTTCCGGCAGTAGACCCGGGCTGCTAAAAACCTTGATCTGACGCGGGTTTTCGT
>CANGGK010000052.1 GCA_947453475.1 Microbacteriaceae bacterium | reverse complement strand
CTTCACCTACATGATTGACGGCACTTTTCAGCACCAGGATAGTCACGGCGGCGGCGGAACCATCCAGGATGGTGCAACCCAGTACATGACGGCCGGCTCTGGAGTGCTTCACATCGAGACTCCCCCTGATGCACTCGTTATGTCTGGAGGAATATTCCACGGCATACAGCTTTGGATCAACCTGCCTTCAAGCAAAAAAATGATCAACCCCGCTTACCAAAGCCTCGAGGGTGGCGACGTAGCTCTGCTTTCGAGCCAGGATGGCGGGTCACTCATCCGTGTTCTTGCTGGCGAAATCGGCGGGCATACCGGCCCGGGCAAATCGCAGACCCCAATGACCATTGCACACATCACCTTGGCGCCGGGCGCATCGGTTTCGATTCCATGGAACCCGGAGTTCAATGCACTTGCCTACACGCTGGCCGGTCAAGGAACGGTGGGCGAATCGGTTGACGGCAACCCTTTGGCCAAGATTTCTACCGGCTCTTTGGCGGTGTTTGGTCAGGGCGACCGCATCGTCATCACGGCCGACGTTCAGCAAGATTCTCGACACAACGCACTAGAGATCTTCTTACTCGGCGGCCAACCAATCAAGGAACCGGTGGTTGCCTACGGGCCATTCGTCATGAACGATAAGGCCGGAATCATCCAGGCGATGGAAGACTACCAATATGGGCGCTTCGGTCAGATTCCTGACGATGCCCTTCAGCCATTTCACCATCGGCACTAGCCTTCAAACATGCTTCTCGAACCGCGCCTAGTTAAACTCTCGACCCGAACCGGGGCTGAGGTTCGACGCACCCTGCCTAATGCTCGAAAGCGCATGATCGGAGCCTGGGCATTTGCCGATCACATAGGGCCAACGCTGCAAGAAGAGGGAATGGTTGTTGCCGCGCACCCGCATACTGGGTTGCAAACCGCGACCTGGCTCTTCGAGGGTCGATTCGAACATCGAGACAGCATCGGCACGGTTCAGTACATCGAACCAGGCCAACTGAATCTTATGACCGCAGGGCGAGGCATTGCCCACAGCGAGTTAGCCATGTCAGATTCATCAATCTTGCATTCTGTGCAGCTTTGGATTGCCCTCCCCGACTCGGCGAGAAAGATGGCACCAGAGTTTGAACATCAGGGCAATCTGCCAAAGGTCACAGTCGGCGGAATTTCGGCAACAGTTTTTGCCGGTGCGCTCGAAGGCCACTCAGAGGCTCGGGCCGCTACGAAGATCTTTAGCCCAATGCTCGGAGCCGAATTGCGTTTAGCACCCGGTGGTTCTGGCTCACTCGATCTATCGCGTGACTTTGAGCACGGTTTTCTTATAGTTCAAGGTTCGGTTTCGATTAACACCATGGATGTTCCGCTGACCACGATGCGATATTTCGAGCCTGGCACCCAGTCGGTTGACCTACTAAACACCGGCGAAGAAGAAGCAATTGTCATTGTGCTCGGTGGTGAGCCCTTCAAGGAAGCAATCGTTATGTGGTGGAACTTCATCGAGCGCAGCCACGACGAAATCGTTGAGGCTCGCGAAAAGTGGAACGCTCGCGATGCCGGGATTCCCGAATTTGAAGATCAAATCGGCGGCTGGACTCCAGCGCCAGACTTGCCGAATGTCACTCTCAGGGCTCGGTTTTAGTTCGCGAGAAATGGCGCAGCTGTAAGCAAGAACGCCAGCAACAAAACTAGCCAATCAAGGCGACCCCAGGTTGGTTTGGACGCCCAGGTTCGGCTTTTCATCTGAGCTCGAGAGAAACCCCGAGCATCCATGGCCACCGCGGTTGAGCCAGCAGAACGAATCGCTTGAACCAAAAGCCCAAAGACCAGGCTCGACCATTCGTTGAGCTTGGCTATTGGCCCTTTGCCAAGACCAACGCCGCGAATTCTATGAATGAAACGAAGTTCATCCCAGGTTGCGATGAGATTTTGAAGTCTCTGCATCGCCGCAACGGCAGCGATTACGGGTCTTGGTGGCACTTTAAGCCACTGAGCCAGTTGGTCGCCTAACTGAATTGGACGAAGTTGGGTGGCGAGTGTGATTCCGGGTAGCACAAAGCTGGCCACGCGAAGCCCAGCCACAAGACCGGTTACCGGGTTTTGTTGCTCACTCAGGTACCAGTTTGAGATGCCAACCGAAAGCACTGCAATCAACCCGGGTAGCAGGGCCTTTGCAGTGTTGATGCGGAACCCTGCGGCGGTGAGCAAGAAAGCAGCAATCACCAAACCAGCAAGCGAAATGACCCCAGCCGCCAGAGACGTAATTCTAAGTGATCCAAGCAGAAGCAACATTGGAGCGGCCAGGATGACGATGCCACTCACCGAGGTTTTCTTTTCGGATACCGGTTCGATTGCCAACGGTTTGATTTCGATAACTTCGTCTGCGAGAGCTATCAGCCGTGGGTCATGCGTCGCAATCGTGAGCTTTGTTCCAGAAGTTCTTGCGGCAAGAATGGCGCCGATGATGAGCGACCAGGAACCTCTATCTTGGCCTACGGTCGGCTCATCTAGGTAGGCCGAAAGAGGAGAATGCGCCAGGGCCGTTGCCAGGGCCAATCGCCTTTGTTCTCCTCCAGAAATTTCGTAGGGATTTCGCTCTTCAAGCTGCCCGATGCCAAGTCCTTTGAGGATCTTGTGAGTGTTTGACTCTGCCTGGCTCGCTTCGATTCCCAGCCCTCTAGCTGCAAGAGCCGCAGTTTTATGTGCCGTTTCGAAAACGGTGTTGCCAAGGATGGTGAGTTCGGCTTGTTGCGGCAGATAACCGACGCCGGCAAGGATGGTTTTGTTGTTTTGATCGGCCCTCAGACGACTCTTGAGTTCGGTGGTCTTGCCGGCACCGCTGGCACCGGTTAGCACGGTGATTCGCCCACCCGAACCGCTTCCTAAGTTGATTGTCGCCGGCTCGGGGGCCTGAAGCCCAGGCAGCCAGAGACAAAGGTTTTGTAGTTCATCCGAGTGTTCACTCAAAACGTTTCGCGGTTCACCGTCAAAGATCAGTTCACCGCGGCTATTCAAGACCAGCACACGCTCGACGAGAGGCAACCAGTCGGTGAATTCGTGCTCGACAACAATGAGAGTCGACCCGGTTTGCTCGACCTGTTGCGCGACGGTCTCGCGAACAGCCGCCGCAGAGATTGAGTCAAGCATCGAGGTAGGTTCATCCAAGAGCAAGACATCGGGGTTTGTGGCGAGAACACCGGCGAAGGCCATGCGTTGCATTTCACCACCCGACAGATCGGTTGACGGGTGAGCTAGCGGTTTACTGAGGCCAACCGCCTCGAGGCCTCGCGTGACGATATTTGCCATAGGCGCTTGAGCAACGCCAGCGTTCTCGAGCCCAAAGGCCATCTCTCGAAATATGCTGTCAGAAACCAGTGAATCGTTAGGGTCTTGCAAAAGCAGACCGGCACCTTCAATCGCCACTCTTCCGATTAGTTCACCAGATTCTGTGTCAGCCAGAACGCCGGCCAGTGCTCGTAGCAAGGTTGATTTTCCTGAACCGCTTGGGCCAATAAGTAAGACCCGTTCACCAGGTTGAATATCGAATGATAGGTTTCGAAGGAGAGGTTCAGGGCTCGCGAAAGGCGTCCAGGTCAAATTAGTGACCTGAACTCCCCCTCGTGAGATTTTTGTCATTACTTGCTGCGAGACTCACGGCCAACTGCGAATGCGTTCAGCGCACCGGTGCGAGCCAAGCCGCGAACCAGAAGTGAACCTAGTCCACCGGCAACGAACGCCCCCGAGATCATCGAACAAAGCACCAACAGCAACTTCCAGAGCGGTGAAAAATCGGCGTAGTAAGCGCTTAGTTCGTAACCCACGATTTCGAAGATCGCCGAAAGCGCACCTGCCAGAGCAGCCACCGCAAAGCCAAAGCGACGGTAGCGGAACAGAGCGAAAATGATTTCGATACCGGCCGCTTGCAAAAGAGCCGAGATTAGTACCGTAACGCCCCAAGAGTTGCCCAGTGTCAGTTCGACGTTGGCCGCGATTAGTTCAACGAAGATGGCTGCACCTGGGCGGCGAATAATGAGCATTCCGGCTACGGCCGGAAGAATCCAAACGCCGGTGGCTAGTCCGCCAAGCGGAGGAAAACCGGCAGTTGCAATGCCGATAAGCGGATAGACGAACGCGTCAAACCCCCAGAACGCAACGCCAAGGGCTACGGCTAGAACGGCGGCGGTAATTAGGTCAATGCCTCGCCAAGCGAAAACAGATTTAGTTGAAACAGTGTTACTCATGAACTTCTTCTTCCTAATAGAAATGGAAGAGGGCTCGATTACCGTTTGAACTCGCTACGGCTTATGACCATCGCGAAGACAAATGGTAAGCGTGCTGAGATGCTCGACTTCCTCCGCCGGAATTACCCGGAATCAGGTTCGAGGGTCTGTGAATACTCACACTCTCAGCGCCAAGCGGCGCTCCCCTGTCGTACATTCACAACAGTAGCATTTCGAGAGCCGACCTGCGGTCGGGCTCTTTGTTTTGGTGCCTCGACTCGAACCCCGCCCCAATATATTGGGGCCCCGAGGTGGGTTCTCGCCCACTGGCCAAAAATAAAGAGCCAGACCAGCGGTCGGGCTCTTTGTTTTGGTGCCTCCAGTGGGACTCGAACCCACACTTTGACGATTTTAAGTCGTCTGCCTCTGCCATTGGGCTATGGAGGCTAAAAAGAAAGGGACGCCTTCTGGCATCCCTCTCCTTTCAGCTTGTAACTAAGCCTTTGGGCGAGACGCGAAGGTCTCGAAGGCTAAACGCGGGTCTTTGGTTGCTGAAATAGCGACGATGTCGCGACGAAGCAAGAAGTTCCAAACCCAACCAGAGAAAACGCGAATCTTGCGCTCCCACATAGGCATTGCAAGACCGTGGTATCCACGGTGCATGAACCAAGCGATTACACCCTTGATTGCAAGCTTGCGGAACTGGAAGACACCAACACCAACACCAAGACCGGCTACTGCACCTAGGTTTACGTGGTAGTACTCCTTGATTCCTTCGCCACGAAGCGAGGCAACAATGTTCTTCGCAAGAAGCTTTGCCTGACGAACTGCGTGCTGAGCGTTTGGAACGCAGAAGCCACCAACGCCACCACCGGTTAGGTCTGGCACTGCAGAAACGTCGCCAGCGGTCCAAGCGTCAGCAATTACCTTCTCACCCTCGACAACCTGAAGGGTTGCCTTTGCGGTGATGCGGCCACGCTCGTCTAGAGGTAGGTCGGTGTTGCGAACGAATGGGTGAGCCATGACGCCCGCGGTCCATACGATTACGTCTGACTCGAAGCTCTCACCGGTTGAAAGCTCGATCTTTCCGTTTACGGCTGACTGAAGCTGGGTGTTTAGGTGAATCTTTGCACCGCGCTGGTCGAGGTTAGCGATAACCCACTGGCTGGTCTCTAGAGAAACCTCAGGCATGATGCGTCCCATTGCCTCAATGAGGTGGAAGTGGGTGTCTTCGAAGGCGATGCCTGGGTAGTAGCGCAGTAGGTAGCTGACGAGCGAACGCATTTCTGCGAAAGTCTCGATACCAGCGAAACCGCCACCAACTACAACGAAGGTGAGCAGGCGGTCGCGAGCAGCACCAGCAGGTAGGTTTGCAGCCTTGTCTAGGTTGGTGATGATGCGGTTGCGGATCTCAACAGCTTCTTCGATGGTCTTAAGGCCAATCGCGTTGTCGGCAACACCCGGAATCGGGAAGGTGCGCGAAACGGCTCCAGCAGTAACCACGATCTGGTCGTAGCTTTGCTTATAAGGCTTTAGGCCCGCGACTTCGATGGTTGCGGTCTTGGTCTTGTGGTCAACATTGGTTACCTTGCCGGCAACGATGTTGGTGCTGCGAAGGTGGCGACGGTGTGAGGTCACAACGTGGCGGGCTTCGATTGAACCAGCAACTACCTCAGGAAGGAATGGCTGGTAGGTCAGGTATGGCAGTGGGTCAACTAGAGTGACCTCGGCTTCACCCTTGCCAAGCAGCTTTTCAAGCTTGAAGGCAGTGTAGAAACCGGCGTAACCGCCACCGACGATAAGGATCTTGGGTGCAGCGGCACCATTAGTAATTGCAGGCATTGTTCTAATTTACTACCTTCGATTGATTGATTGGTTTTATGAGGTTTTTGAGGTGCTAAATACTTTCGCAAACACAGCGACTTGGGCTCCAACTGCAGAGCTCTAGCGCGATGTCGCCGATTGGATTCAAACCTGGACCGGCCGCGAGAGCGTGACCAATCAGAGCGTGAAGACACTTAACGCGGGTTGGCATTCCACCGGCTGAAATACCAGCGATTTCAGGAACATCTAAACCCAACTCGGCACCGGTCTGGTCTCGATCTGCGATGTATGCCTGGTGAGCCTTCAAGTATGCGGCTGCTAGCTCGGGCTCGTCTGCCAAGCGCTGCTGTAGCTCTGCCATGATGCCGCTGGCTTCGAGAGTCGAAACTGCTGCTGTCGCACCGCGGTGGGTCAGGTAATAGGTGGTCGGAAAAGGTGTTCCGTCGCTGAGGCGAGGTGCGGTGTGCACAACCGTCGGCTTGCCACAAATGCAGCGAGCAGCAATGGCTCGGATGTCGCGAGCCGGACGTCCGAGCTGGCGGGAGACCTCAGCGATGTCTGCTTCGGTTGCCGGAGTTAGTGCCATTAGTTTGAAGCCGCTTTCGGTTCATCGATGCCCGCGACAATCACGGTCTGCATGACCGAATCGACCCAGTTGTTTCGAGTTTCTTTGATTGATTTTGAGATTTGGCCGTAGTTTCGCTTGTCTGCAATCATCGCGCCAACAGTTCCAGAGGTATCCGAGGTGTTTACGCCACTGGCATCCATGACGAGGTACGAAACTTCGCCAGGCATCACATAGTAGAGACGATCGCGAGCCTGCGAACGGATGTAAACCGGGTCTTCCCAGCGCTTTACCTCGGTTGCCATGTTCTTAGCATCGGCACGTGCCTTGGCTACATCAGCCTGAGCCTGAGCCACCTGCTGGCGCAAGACAAACCATTCTTGAACGCGAGGAGCCAGCGTTAGAACTCCGAGAACAATCATGGCCAATAGCGTGATTGTGTAGGTGTTCAGACGCATTCCGCGCATCCACTCGGCACTCGCCGCGCTACGGGCTGGCTTTGCAGCCTTGGTTGCCCGCTGCGAAGACTTTGATGCCTTTGCAGGGCGAGAAGCAGAAACCGGCGCCCGACGAGCAGACTTTTTGCCCACAGTGGGCATAGGTCTCTTCATCAGACGCCGGCTCTAGAACTTCTTGATTAGCCGTTGAAACGAGGGAAAGCTGAACGGCCGGCGTAGAACGCTGCGTCGCTTAGCTCTTCTTCGATGCGTAGAAGCTGGTTGTACTTGGCAACGCGCTCTGAACGAGCAGGTGCACCGGTCTTGATCTGGCCCGCGTTGGTTGCAACTGCGAGGTCAGCAATGAAGGTGTCTTCGGTCTCGCCCGAACGGTGCGAGATGATTGCCTTCATGCCGTGAACCTGAGCCAAGGTAACTGCATCCAGGGTCTCGGTTAGGGTACCGATCTGGTTCACCTTTACAAGGATGGCGTTACCGGCCTTCTCATCGATGCCCTTCTGAAGGCGTGATGGGTTGGTTACGTAAAGGTCGTCACCAACAAGCTGAACCTTTGAGCCAAGCTCTGCGGTCATCTTGGTCCATGAAGCCCAGTCATCCTCAGCTAGTGGGTCTTCGATTGAAACCAGCGGGAAGCGCGCAACTAGGTCTGCGTAGTAGGCAATCATTTCGTCACCGGTGCGCTGCTGACCCTCGAAGGTGTACTTCTTGGTCGCTTCTGAGTAGAACTCGGTTGCAGCTACGTCAAGTGCAAGTGCAATGTCGGTGCCTAGCTTGTAGCCAGCCTTGGCGATTGCCTCGGCGATTAGCTCAAGTGCTGCAGCATTGGTTGGAAGCTCAGGTGCGAAACCACCCTCGTCGCCAAGACCGGTTGAAAGGCCCTTGCTGTGCAGAAGGCCCTTGAGTGCGTGGTAGACCTCAACGCCCCAGCGGATTGCCTCTGAGAAGGTCGGTGCACCTAGAGGAACAATCATGAATTCCTGGATGTCAACACCGGTGTCAGCGTGTGCTCCACCGTTGATGATGTTCATTAGTGGCACAGGCAGGGTGTGTGCGTTTGGGCCACCAAGGTAGCGGTAAAGCGGCTGGCCGGTTGACTCGGCGGCTGCGCGTGCGTTTGCCATAGAAACACCAAGGATGGCGTTTGCGCCGAGGTTTGACTTGGTCGCGGTGCCATCTAGTGAGATTAGAGCTGCGTCAACTAGACGCTGGTCTTGTGAGTCGAAGCCAACAAGTGCCTCGTCGATGGTCTCAACAACAGCCTTAACTGCGTTCTGAACACCCTTGCCTAGGTAGCGACCCTTGTCGCCATCACGGCTTTCGTGTGCTTCGAATGCACCGGTTGATGCACCTGACGGAACGGCTGCGCGGCCGAAGCTGTCGTC
>CANGGK010000051.1 GCA_947453475.1 Microbacteriaceae bacterium | reverse complement strand
GCGGTGGGCATCGCCCTGTTTATTCGCCGTGACGTGCGAAAGATTTCGCGGTTGGTCGACGCGGCCGGGCTCATTGCCGCCGGCGATTCGACGGTTGAACTACCGGCCGGCACCGGCGCATCTGAGGTTGACCGCTTGGCGCGCTCGCTTCGCGACATGGTCGACTCGCTTCAGCACTCTATCGAGGTAGAGCGCGACACCCAGCAGAGCATGCAGACCTTCTTGGGCGATGCTTCGCACGAACTGCGCACTCCGCTGACCGTCATAAAGGGCTATGTCGAGCTGTTACAAAAGAACCCGGATGCCGGAGCCGAGCAGACCGCGCGAGCCTACGAGCGAATGCTCGCCGAGTCGAACCGCATGGATGCATTGATTCGCGACCTCTTGTTGCTGGCCGAGCTCGGCGAAACCAAGACCGATACCAAGATCATGAGCGAGCTTTCGGTGATTGACCTATCGGCCGTGGTTGGCACCGCGGTTGACGACCTACGAATTTTGCAACCTTCACGGCCGGTGGTGGTTTCGATCGAGCCGGGAATCGACATTCTTGGCGCTCGCGACTTGATTCTGCAGGTTCTGGCAAACCTGACCTCGAACATTCGCCGTCACACCTTGGCTACCGACTCGTTGCGGGTTTCTCTGCGCGCCGAGGACGGCCTGTTTGCAGTGCTGACTTTCGATGACGGCGGGCGAGGGTTGCCGGAGCAGTTCTACGAGGCCGGCATCAGTCACTTTCAGCGCTTTGACAACTCGCGCTCGCGCGAATCGGGTGGCTCTGGTTTGGGCATGAGTATTTTGGCCGCGATTGTGCGCAAGCACGGTGGCGAAATCAAGCTTGAGAAGAGCGACCTGGGCGGTTTGCGCACCGAGATTCGCCTGCCACTTGCTCGCTAGGCGACTACAACGTTTGCTGTTAGAGTCGAAGCAGCTCACTGTGGGTCGTTTTATAAATGGCCGGGGGGCTAAGTGCTTATGCGCGAAAAACTGATCATTTCTCTAACCTCTGTGGCAACAGTTCTGTCGCTTGCGACTGCGGGTTACTACATCGCAGATTCCCTATCCGGCAAAAACACCACCCTCGCCCAAAACCTCAGGGTAATCGGCTTTTGCCCGACCTTGCCGCCGGTGTCGACAACGAGCCCTTCGCCGGCTGCATCTGGTTCGACCGGAGCTGCCGGTGTAACTGGTGCCACAGGAGCTAAGGGTGATACCGGAGGTAAGGGTGCAACTGGTGCAACAGGAGCAACAGGTGCCACTGGAGTGACCGGCGCTACTGGAACCAAGGGCGACACCGGAGCGACCGGCGCCACGGGTGTCGCGGGCGCAAATGGCGCAACGGGCGCCACGGGTGCGACAGGTGCTACAGGTGCTACAGGTGCCGCCGGTGCGCCTGGCCTCTGCACTGGGATGGTGGCACTCACCGCAATCACCGGAGACATGATTCCGGCAGTTGACAATCAATACACGTTGGGCACATCGAGCTTTCGTTGGAAAGGTCTTCAGCTAGGCCCAGGCACACTCTACATTCAAGACACCGTCACCGGCGCACAGGCTGGTCTTACAGTAACCGATGGAAGTTTGCTCATCGACGGGGCTGACTCTCTTCGAATCGGCAACGTGCGACTAACTGCAACGGGATTGCGTTCGGTGCTTTCAAATCAAGACATAACCATCGGTGCAGTTGGTGACACCGGTTGGTTGAGTGTGGCTCACGGCATCAAGTTCTCAGATGGAACCACCATCATCACCGCCTCAGGCGTTACGGGTGGCACGGGACCTCAAGGTCCAGCTGGCGCTACAGGTGCCACCGGTGCACAAGGCCCGGCAGGCCCAACCGGAGCAACTGGCCCTCGAGGCGCAGATGGAAATGCCGGCGGGCCACTGAGCGTCAGTTACCCGCGGCCCGAAAAACTAGATTTGAGCAACCAAGTATTCGGTCTCGAAAATGGCACCTACATTCTGCCCGATGGCGAGGAAGGTCAGTTGGTTTACTTCACCATCACCGATTCGGCAGACATCACCAGAATTCATTTGACCGTTTCACACTTGCGCTACACCCACGGGTCTGACGTGCGAACCGAGGCTGACGAACCCTGGACACCATTCGACGTAAACCTATCGCCAATCACAATGGTTAGTGCGGTTTTCACCCATGGCGCCTGGAACATTAGTGGCGGCAAAACTCACTAACCTGTTGATCAGTTAGCCGAGGTTACCGAAAGCCGAATCGAACACGTTGACGGCATCTTCAGCCAACAACTTGCGCACGCGAGGTACCACCTCGGTTGCATATAGTTCGATCGACTTCATTAGGTGCTCGTGCGGCACTGGGCCGTTCGCATATTTGAGGTCGAAGCGAGATGCGCCAACCGCTTGGATGGCGTAAGCGATCTTCTTAGCCACGGTTTCTGGCGAACCAACGTAAAGCGAACCATGAGCAATCTCTTGCTCGAAGTGCGCGCGGTTGGCAGGCCCCCAGCCACGTTCACGACCCAAACGGTCGATGAACTTCTCGTAGTGTGGCCAGAGAACATCCTTGGCTTCTTGGTCGGTGGCAGCAATGTGACCAGGCGAGTGAATCGAAATCGGTAGGGTCTTCTGACCAAACTTTTCGAGCGCTTCGGCATACAGGTTGGCGTAAGGCGCGAAACGGGCAGGGTCGCCACCGATGATGGCAAGTGCCATCGGAATGCCGAGTCGAGCGGCACGAATGACCGACTCAGGGCTGCCTCCGACACCGACACGCATCTTCATAGCGCCAGATTCGGTCTTCGGGTAAACCTCTTGGTTGGTAAGACTCTTGCGTGTGGTGCCTTGCCAGGTAACCGGACCTTCTTTGAAGAGTTCGACTAGAAGCTCGAGTTTCTCTTCGAAAAGTACGTTGTAGTCGCTTAGCTCGTAGCCGAAGAGTGGGAAAGATTCGGTGAATGAACCACGGCCGGCGGTGATTTCGGCACGGCCATTTGACAGTGCATCCAAGGTGGCAAATCGCTGATATACGCGCACTGGGTCGTCGCTCGAAAGCACGGTGACGCCGGTGCCGAGGTTCAGATTCTTGGTCACGGTTGCAATGCCAGCCAACACTGTGTCTGGTGCAGAAACGGCGAAATCGTCGCGGTGGTGTTCACCGATGTTGATGCCATAAAGGCCGAGTTCGTCTGCAAGCTTCGCCTGCTCGACAATGTTGCGGATTACCTGTGCGGCGCTGTCTGCTGTGCCGTCGAGCTTCACGGTCATGTCGCCGAAGGTGTCGAGGCCAAACTTGATTTCTGCTGGATTGATTGCATTCACAAGAACAGTTTAGGTCGCCACGGTCAAGTTGTCTAGTGGGGCTTTACTAGATTTATTGGTAGATTTGGCAATAACCCAATGCTGTGGAGAGTTGAACCAAACATGACGTCAAGACCGAACACTCGAGCCAAGTCAAAGATTACCGGCGACCAGTTCGCCGAGTTTGCCGCTACCCGCCGCAGCACCCGCGACTTCTTGCCAACGCCCATCCCCCAGGATGTGCTCGACGAGATCTTGCGCGACGCCATGTGTGCACCATCGTGGTCAAACACCAAGCCGATTCTGGTTGCGGTTGCCTCAGGTGAAAAGCGCGATCGCTTGTCTGCTGAATTCATGAACCACTGGAAGGCCGTGCAAGGCGCGCGCTCTGGTGGCTGGTTCGCAAAGCTTCGTCTCTTAATCACCCGCTATGGTCTGCCAACCAGCAATGCCTTTATTGCAAAGCCATACGTGAAAGAGCTTTTGCCTAGAGCCCAGCGCGTTGGCAAAGAGATGCTCGGTTCTATGGGTGTAGCCCGTGGTGATGTGGCGGCCCGCAACGCAAGCTGGGCTCGCAACTACGACTTCTTCGGTGCACCGACCGAACTCTTCATCTTTTCGCACAAGAGCCTCGGTAACTTCGCCGCCAACGATGCCGGGCTATTCGTTCAAAATCTGATGCTTTCGGCACACGCCCGAGGTTTAGGCACTTGCGCCCAAGGCGCACTCTCAACCTGGGAGAACGTGGTTCGTGGCGAGTTCGAAATTCCCGAAGGCTACGGCTTCTTGTATGGCATCGCTATTGGTTACCCGAGCGAGGCTGCCATCAATGACTTCGGTGCAAACCGACTCGACATCGAAGAAATCGTTATTCGCTAAGCTCGCACCCATTCGCGCGAAACAGCGAATCGTTCGATGATTTCAGGAATCGGGTCGATGCCGATGCCTGGGCCGGTTGGCACGTCGATGTGACCATCAACCAAGACGAACGGCTCGGTTAGATCGGTCTCGAAATAACGGCTCGAGGCCGAGGTGTCACCCGGAAGGGTGAAACCAGGCATGGCGGCCAGTGCGAGGTTTGCAGCGCGACCGATTCCGGTTTCGAGCATTCCGCCACACCAAACCGGGATGCCTGCGGCTACCGAAACGTCGTGAATTTTCTTCGACTCGATGTAGCCACCGACTCGTGATGGTTTGATGTTGATGATTTCGGCGGCACCGAGCTCGATTGCATCGCGAGCGATATCGGCCGAGATGATGCTCTCATCCAAGCAAACCGGGGTCTCGATGTAGTCGGCAAGTTTGGCGTGACCGAGCACATCTTCTTCGTTAATCGGCTGTTCGATGAGCAGCAGGTTGAACTCATCCAAGCGCTTCAAAAGGTCAAAATCGTCTCGGGTATAAGCGGTGTTGGCGTCAACCTGAAGCAGCAGGTCGTCACCGAACTTTTCGCGAACCATCTTCACCGGCTCATAATCCCAGCCCGGCTCAATCTTTAGCTTGATGCGCACATAGCCCTCGGCGAGGTAGCCGGCCACAAACTGTTCTAGCTCTTCGAGGCTGTTCATGATGCCCACCGATACGCCCGATGGCACCCGAGTTTTGGTCGAACCCAGATAGGTTGCCAGCGAGGTGTTTGCCGCACGTAGTTGGGCATCAAGGATGGAGGTCTCGAGCGCGGCCTTTGCCATACGGTGGCCCTTGGCCCAGAAGAGCGTCGGGGCGATTGACTCGGCGGTCAAGTCATTACCCAGCTTGAATAGGTCGGGTAGCAAGAACTGCTTCATCACAGCCATCGCACCGGTGTGATACTCGCTCGAATAATCAGGGCGGTCGTTGGCGCCACACTCGGCCCAGCCTTCGCCAACATCGGTAATCGCGTGCGCCCAAACCACCTCGTGCACATTGACCGAGCTAAACGATGTGCGGAAAGCCGATTTGAGCGGCACATTCAAACGGATTAGTTCGACTGCTTCGAGCTTCATTATTCGGCTTCCTTTTGGTTGGCTGACTTCTCGAGTACGAGAGATTGACGGTTCAAGATTCCGGTGACCCGGTAGCCCTCGGCGAGCGCCGGTTCGAGTTCTGCCCGAACCCGCGCACGCCATTCTCTGGCTTCGGTCAGGTTGGTTTTGCGCAGCGACTCGATGTCTTCTGGCAGTTCAACCAGGATGGCTGGCACTTCGGCTGCCTGCGTCTCTGCGGCGCCGGTGAACTCTTCGCGCATCGACCAATAGACGAATAGGCGGTCTGAGTCGTCGCCCGCGTTAATGGCATCGGTCATGGTGCCATAAAAGTTAGGTAGGTATTCGATGCCGACGGCACCGAGCTTTTCAAAATTGAAGACCGAATTGCGACGGACCAGAGGGTCGAACGTCCAGGTGATGGCGTCGATATCATTTTCGATCGCCCACTGCTTTTGGTGTTGCTTCAAAGCGAAGCCAACTCCGGGCACCGTGGCCGCGGTGACGTGTGAGTGAAGGATGCGTTGACCGGGGTGGCTATCTAGCGCTCCCTGAAAACCAAACGATGCCCCGACAATCTGGCCGTTTAGTTTCGCGATGGCCGAATAGCCTCCGACGTGTTGAACGGCGAGCGCGAGGTCGAAGGGAACCACCTCGGGGCCATCGGCCCATACCTGCATGAAAAATGCGCTCATCGCCTCGGTGTCGGCGATTGTCGAGACCAGTTGGATTTTCGCTTGAGTCATGATTGCTTTCAAAAGAAAGGGTGGGCCGCGGATTGAACCGTTGACCCACCCCAGAACTTTTTGTGATTACTTCTTGGTGCCGTTGATGGTTGCGGTCTCTACACCGAATGATGCGAGGTTCCACTTGGCAAGAATCTTGCCGTAGGTGCCATCGGTGATCAGCGACTGAACTGCTGCCTGAAGAGCTGCGGTTAGCTCCTTGTTAGCCTTCAATACACCGATGCCGGTGTAAACAGCCTCGTAACCGTTTGGGTTAGCTGCGTCGGTGATTAGGTCGAAGTACTGGCCCTTACCCGAGGTCTGTGCAGCGTAAGCAGCAATCGGTGCGTCCATAACGTCAGCAACACCCTTGCCAGCGCGAAGAGCGTTTAGAGCCTCTGGGTCTGATGGGTACTCGTTGATGACTACAGCCTTCTTGCCAGCCGCGGTGCACTGTGGGGTTAGCGCCTTAAGCATGTCGCCCTGAACGGTTGCCTTCTGGATAGTTACCGGCTTGCCACAAAGGTCGGTAAGGGTCTTGATGCCCTCAGGGTTACCCTTTGCAACGACGATTGAGAAGCCGCCCTTGAAGTAGTCAACGTAGTCAAGGGTTGCCTGACGCTCAACGGTGTCGTTCATGCCAGACATGATGATGTCATGGTTGCCGGCCTGAAGCGAAGGAATGATGCTGTCCCAAGCCTGCTTGTTGAAGCTGACGGTTACGCCAAGCTTCTGAGCGATTGACTGAGATAGGTCGTAGTCGAAACCGGTTGGCTTGTTTTCGTCGTCGAACATTTCCATTGGTGCATAAGGAATGTCGCTGGCAACGTTGATGCCTGCGGTCTTGTACTTCTCAGGTAGCAGAGCTGCTGCGGCTGAGTCAACCTGAACGGCTGGGATTGCGCCGTCATCGGTGTTTGCTGATGCGGTTGGGGTTGCGGTGGTGGTTGAAGCACAACCGGCAACTAGTAGCACTGATGCGGTTGCCATTGCGGCAAGGGCAGCTAACTTCATCTTTGACATTGATTCTCCAATTTGGTGGTTTTGTTTAGGTTACAACTCAGTTGTTTCGCGCGCTCTACAGCACGCTGTTAATAAATGCCTTGGTGCGTTCGTGCTGCGGGTTATCAAGCACCTCTGCCGGTGAGCCGGCTTCGACGACTAGACCTTGATCCATGAAAACAACCGTGTCGGCAACCTCGCGAGCAAAGCCCATTTCGTGGGTAACCACAATCATGGTCATGCCTTCTTTGGCAAGGTCGCGCATAACATTCAAAACTTCGCCCACGAGCTCTGGGTCGAGCGCGGAGGTTGGCTCGTCGAACAGCATCAGCTTCGGTTCCATGGCAAGTGCGCGGGCGATTGCCACTCGCTGTTGCTGGCCACCAGAGAGCTGCGATGGGTAGTGGTCGAACTTATCGCCAAGACCAACACGTTCAAGCAGCTTCATGCCGCGCTGCTTGGCATCCTTGGCATTCTCTTTATTCACGCCGATTGGTGCCTCGATTACGTTTTCGAGGGCGGTTAGGTGAGGAAAAAGGTTGAAGCGCTGAAAGACCATGCCGATGTGGCGTCGCTGAGCCGCGATGGCTGCCGGCTTCATCTCGTGAAGCACGTCGCCAACCTGGCGGTAACCCATCAAGTCGCCGTCAACGTAAATGCGGCCTCCGTTGATGGTTTCGAGGTGGTTGATGCAGCGAAGGAAGGTCGACTTGCCCGAACCCGATGGGCCGAGAAGCACAAGAACCTGCCCCTGCTCAACCGAAAGGGTGATGCCCTTGAGTACCTCGTTTGAACCGAAAGATTTGCGCACGCTGCGAGCGTCAACCATTAGGCCGCTCATGCCGAGACCTCTTTCTTACCGAAGCCAAACATTCGGCTGCGAGCCGTGGTCACGTTGAAACCGCGGCCATACTTCTTTTCTAGCTGCCGCTGCGGAATCGAAAGGATGGTGGTCATCACCAGGTACCAGAAACCGGCAACTACGAGCAGCTCAACCTGAGCCAGGTTCTGCGCCGAGATCATGGTGGCCTGGGTGTAAAGCTCGAGCACGGCCACAACTTCGAGAAGCGCTGTGTTTTTGAGCATCGAAATGAACTCGTTGCCCATTGGCGGAATGATCACGCGCATCGCCTGAGGCAAGATGATTCGGCGAAGGGTATAGCCACCGCGCATGCCGAGAGATGAGGCAGCTTCCATCTGGCCACCGTCAACCGAAAGAATTCCGGCACGAACGATTTCGGCGGAGTAGGCGGCCTCGTTTAGCGCGAGGGCGATGATGCCGGCGGCCAGCGAAGGAATCAAGGCGCTGGTCTGCCCGTGAATGAACACGATGTCGGTGAACGGAATACCGAAGGTTAGCGTTGGGTAGATGATGCCCAGGTAACCCCAGAAGACGATCTGCAAAAGCAGCGGGGTGCCGCGAAAGAAACCGATGAAGGCACTGGCTACCAGCTTGAGCAGTGGGTTTGGCGAGAGCTTCATAACCGCGAGAATCACGGCAAGGATGGTGGCGATGAGCATCGAAACCACGGTGATTACCACGGTCAACCAAGCACCGTTGAGAATCTGTGCGTTGAAGAGATATTTGACGATGATGTCGTGGTCTACCGAAGGCGAAGAGTAGAGCGAGAAGATAAAGAGTGCGAGAACTCCAACCACGAGCACGCCCGAAATCCAGCGCCAAGGGTGTCGTAGCGGTTTAGCTACTACGTCGTCTTCGTTCATAATCCAAAGCCTAGCGTTATTCGGCAGCAGCCAGCTGCCCGCAGGCTCCGTCGATTTCCTTGCCGCGGGTGTCTCGAAGGGTGGTCGGAATGCCGGCCTTTTCGAGACGATAGATGAATTCGCGAGTTACTTCGCTGGTCGAAGCCGTCCAAATTGAACCCGGGGTCGGGTTGAGCGGAATCG
>CANGGK010000050.1 GCA_947453475.1 Microbacteriaceae bacterium | reverse complement strand
GCAGGTGCGCTGGTGATCGAAATGTTCTTACCCACACCAAAGATTGGGTCGATTGCGTCAACCGAGTCGACCGAGTAGCTGCCGGTACTACCGAATGAAACGCCGGTACCGCCGGTTGCCGCGGCCGCAACTAGTGCGAGGTTTCCGGTTACCCCGTTCGAGCCAGGCAGACTAATAGTTCCGTTGACGTTGATGGCGAGGTTCTGCGCAGAAATGGTCGACGAGTTTGAGTTGGTCACGTTTCCATTGGCGCGGATGGCGAAGTTAGGAGCCTTGGCGCTGGCAATTACAACGTTCGACGAAACGTTTACGTTGTTCGCCGCAGCAACTGTTCCGACTCGAAGGACCTTTGCGGTGACGAAACCGAGCTCGCTATTGGTCAAGCCAAGTAGCGTTGACGAGTCGGCAGCCCCGAGGTCGATGTTCTTAGCCGCTGTCTTCGGCACAAGTGAAACGATGCCTGAAGTCACCTTGTTGGTCGTCAGGCTCGCGCCAATGGTCATCTGGTCGGCGGTCACAGCGATGTCGCGACCATCCGCGCTTAGCGCAGCGGTGTTGCTGAAAGTTGAGCCGGTGTAGGTAATTGTTCCGCCGGTTGATTGAACTAGCGCGGTAGTAGATAGCGCTCCGCCGTAAACCTCGATGTTGCGACTTACTGCAAATGCCGACGCAATGGTCACAGCGGCCGTGTTCGTGGTTTTACCAATTCGGAAGTCGCGGGTACCCGAGATAGAGAAATAGGCGGCAGGCAAAGTAAAGGCATTTGCGAACGCGCTGTTTGAAGACTCGATGACGACGTCACCAGTGTTGCGAATGACGTTTGCAAAGTTGGCGAAGTCGACCTTGTCACCACGGATGGTGATGCCCCCTGCGTCATCCGAGGCCGCGGTTGCGCCACCAATGGTGTTCAAAGTCGCCTGGTTGTTGACACCGATTCCAACGCCCTGCGTTCCACCATCAATGACAATGTTGCCCTTTGAGTAAAGCTGGGTTGAATTGAGGCGAACGGCGTATGGAGTGTTTGAATTCGACGAACCGGTAATCGAAATATCACCGCCGCCAGTCGCCTGAATCTTGTGGAAGTTAGCGGCGCTTCCGAACCAGGTACTGACGGCAACAGCATCCGAGCTTGTTCCCGTTGTTGAACCCGTGATTGAAATAGCGGTTCCGGTAGCTTTCGCAGACTGAATGGTCGTCGGTGCTAGGTTTCCACCGAAGATTTCGAATCCGTGGGCATTAATCGTGCCGGTAGAACCCGATGTTGAAGCCTCAATGATGATGGCACCGGTGCCCGAATCGACGGTTGCACCCTGCCAAAGCTTGACACCCAGCTTGTCCGCAGTGTTGGCGCTACTTGACCCGCGTAGGGTTATGTCGCCACCATCCGAACTAAGAGTCAGGTTCGATGCTTGACCAGTCGCACCCAGTTCGATACCGCTGGCGAAGGTTGTTGTGCCGATGCTCTGGGTTTTTGCCGATGGAGACGTCTCGGTAGCCGTCGCACCGCCAGCAAACGTGATTGCGCCACCGCCGGAGGTAATGGTCGTGTAGTTTCCTACTGCGATAGCGCCTCCACCGGCACCCGATGTGGCTGCGTCGGCGTTAGCCCAGAAAGTGATTGCACCACCCTTGGATGTGATGTTGCGGCGAACTATAGAGCTGGTTCCGCTTGAAGTTGAAACACTCGCGGTGGCCTTGAACGTTACTGGGCTTGCGGTGTTCGATGCCACATCTGCATTGACGTAAACGGTTTGGCCATAGATCGAGACAGGCCCGGCGGCAGTAACTGCGCTGGCTAGAGTGACATCCACGTTATTTTGCGTTGCGCCAGAAACAGTTCCACCGGTGCCCGACTGGCCAATAGTTAGACCGCCGATGTAACCACCGTTTACTCCGGTGATGCCTGGGAATGTCCAGGTGCTATCGAAAGTTTGAGCCGAGCTGAACGAAGCTGAAGCAGGCTTGATGGTCACGGTTCCCGAGGTGCGCGCAGCCATGGCAGACGCGGTTGCATTGGCGGTTGCCTCATTGAAGCGATCTCCAGTCAGCACGATGTTACCGGTGGCAGATCCGCCCGAAACCGCGCCAAGCACGAAACCGTTGGCAACTGCACCAGTGAGGTCAAGGCCGTTGACTCCGAAGTTGGCTCGAATGTTTCCGGTGCTGGCCAGAAGTTGGAAGTTCTTGGTTACGTCCAGCGCATATATGTTGCTATTCGCGTGAATTGCCGTGAAGTCGATGTCGCCACCGCCGGTTGCCTGCCAAATCATGGCAGCCGATGTTTGAATTGGGTTAAAGCCCGACGAAGAGTTCGTCAGGTTTGAAACCCACTTGATTGCCGGAACGCCATTTGCACTGTCAGCCGGAGCATTAGAGGTGAAGGTTGCTCCACCATTCCACGCCTCAAATGCGTTGTCGGTAATACTTGCCGAAACTAAGTTCACATCGATTCGGCCAGCGCCGGCGTTAAATGTGCTCGCGGTGCCACTCTGAATCGCCATCGCATGCCCAGCACCTGCGCCCGTTTGACCAAAGATGCGAAGGTCGCCGCCTCCGGTAGATATCGAGACGGCAGAGCCCGAAGATGAAGTGCCAATTTTGACCGCGTTGTAGTTCGTCGAATCTGCGGTGTAAGCGTGACCGGCAGGGTAATCGTTTGCGTCGGTTGAACTCGAACCGGCGATGACAATCGCTCCACCGCCTGACGAAATCGAGGCGCCGTTATCCAAGCTGAAGTAGCCCTGGTCGGTGCTTGACTCTAGCGAACCAGCTCGAGTCCACATAACAATCGGCGCGTTAGCAGTAGAAATAGCCTTTGATGCCGAAATCGCGATGTTGGCGCGAGCCTTGACCAAGATCTTGCTCGCCGTTGAAGATGCAAGACCGCCGGTGAGGTTAATCGTCTGACCGTAGAGCGAGATCGGGCCGGAAATCGAAACAGCCGGAATCGTCAAGTCGGTAGCATTCTGGTTCGAACCACTCGTGCCTACCTGACCTACGACCGCCGAAGTTACGCCCGAACCAAGGGTTAAACCGGTTAGATCGACCGCCTTATCAAAGCTCTGTGCTCCGTCGGCAGGCTGAATAACGAAGGTTCCCGTGGTCGAAATCGACTTTGCATTGGTCGTACTGCCGATGATGAATGAGTCTGTGTTGATGGTGACGTTTGAACTCGAAGCAGTCATGTCAATGGTGTCGATGGTTGTTGCAGAGCGACCACCGATGGCATTGTTGCTGGCGGTCAACCCGGCTGCCGTGCTGTGGTCCATCGAGAAACCTACGTTGTTCGCCGCACTGCTAGCACCTGTGGTTCCGGTTAGAACGATTGCACCACTCTTAGCCAGGATGGCCGTGCCCGACATTTCGATTCCGTCACCGACGTTGTCACCCATTGCCGTGGTTGACGTCGAAACACTGCGTCCGGTGATCTGAATTCCGCCAGAGCCGGTATTGGCAATGATGTTATTGACTTCAGTGCCGGCAGTTTGACCGTGGAAGAACACTCCAGACGATCGAATCGATGCTGTTGAACCTGCGTTACCAGAGATGACGACGGCATCCGCTGCCGAGTTTGAACTCGAGATGATGGTCTTACGCGTGGTCTTGCCCTGGAAGGTGATTCCGTTTGAATAGGTGGATGATGCGGCTGCGTTAGCGACACCATAGATGCCGATTTTGCCTGAACCCGCCTTGATCGAAAGATCCTGAGCGAACGAGGCACCGACAGCACAGTTGCCAGTTGTGCCGGTCAAACCCTTACCGGCGATAAATATCTGACCACCAGCAGAGTTAAGCGTTGCTGTCGAAGCAAGCACAACACCGTTAAGGGTTCCAGTTACCACAGAGCATCCGGAGGTACTTCCGTTTCCAACCGCATAGCCGTCTGGCAATGAGTCTCCCGAGCTGCGGCCTGAAACGATTGTGCTTGCACCGTCGTCGGCACCACCGGCAAGGGTGATTGAGCCGCCGTTTGAATTGATGGTGTTGCTTGAATCTAGACCGATTCGACCAGAACCTGACGCATCGGAGTCAGACCAAAATGTGACGTTGCCGCCCTGTGTCGAGAAGGTTTGGGTGCCACTCGTGACGATGTCGCCACCACCCTTGACAAGGATTGCTCCCGAGGTTGAAGGAGAAACGGTTAGGCCGGCACTAAGTGTGATGTTTCCACCGTAAATCGAGATCGGTCCGTTCGCCGCCAACGCGCCACCAATCGCCATTGTGCTGGAGGTGTCGCTAGTCTTGCCAACGCGAATGCTGGCCGCGACGGCATTTACATTGAAACCAGCCAACGACACCGAGGTGAAGTTCGCTGCATTTGACTCAACTACAACTGCACCGGTGGTCTTGATATTTGTGGTTCCCAGCGAACTGACACGGTCTCCGGTAACGGTAACAGCACCGGTTGCCGAACCGGCAGAGGTCGTACCGAGGTTCGTGGTCACACCGGCGGCCGACGTGATTACACCGCTGGTTCCACCATTTAGAGTGACTGTTCCGGTCGAGGCAGTGATGTCTGCCCCAGAGATGTAGATCGCGCCTGGGTTGGCATTGTTGACAATGCTTTGGGTTCCGATAATGACGATGTTTCCGCCGGCCGAGGCAGTGATGACCAAGCCGCCCGAACCATAACTTGAAACAGCGCGCCCACCACCAGCAGTGGCATCATTTCCGGTTTCGACACCGTTAATGGAAATCGCAGTGCCTGAGGTTGCCGCTGAAAGAACCTTCGTTAGCTGAGTCGCTGTTCCCGGGTCAATCTCAACTGCGTTTCCGTTGTTTGAGTTGCTCTTACCATCGATTGTTACGGTGTTGGCGCCGGCGTTAATGGTGGTTCCGCCCCACGCGATTACACCCCATGAACTGTTTGCGCCGGTATCCGACTGGCCATAGATGGAAATTGGTCCACCCGCTGAGAGCAAGCTCACGTTTGCGTCGGTGTTCAGTGCCGAGGTTCCGAGGGTAACACCCGCTGCACTGGTTGTGGTCGTATAGGCGTGACCAATCGGTATTCCGTTGCCATCAACGAGCGTTGTGCCGGCTAGTGCGATTCGGCCACCGCTAGTCGAAATCGAGGATGAGTTGGCCATCGAAATCGCGCCGACCGTCGTCGAGCCTTCGGTTGCCAAGTATCGAGACCACAAGACTGCACCGCCACCGGCTGTTGTTATTGCCTTGGATGCCGCCACAGCAATGTTTGCCGATGCACGAACCACGATCGGCGCCGAGGTGCTTGTGTTTGCGGTTAAGTTCGCCGAAATATTCGCATCTCCAGCATAGGCAGTAATGGCCACACCGCCTGAACCACCTGCTGTTTGGTTGCCGGTTACCGTGACCGTGCCGCCGTGTATTTTAATGTCACCGGACGACGTAACGTTCGGCTTAAAGGTGACTGCACGAGTGCCGTTTACTCGCGCAAAGGTGAATGAGGAGACTGTGTTCGGGAACGAGAATGCTCCAAACTGCACATTTGTGGAGTTTTGATCGCGTTCAAAGCTTGCAGCGTTAGCAATCAAGCCTGTGCCCGAGTTGAACGACGCAGGCAGTATCGAGACGTTACCAGTGGTGCTTACGTTTGTGCCGTACTCACTTTCCCAGGAGTATATCGAGTCGGCATTGATCGTTATGTTGGACGTTGAATTGGTGAAGTTGGCTGTAACTCCGCTTGGAGTTGTGATTGAACCTCCACCAATCGCCGTGCTTCCGGCAGTCTGCCAACCACCAAGACGAAGTAGGCCCGAGCCGTTTCCTCGCCAACCCGACTCGAGCCCATAGGTATTGGGGTCAGCGCTCGATGCGCCGTTCAGGTTCACTGGACCACTGATGGCGAGAACGTCCGCGAATTCGAGCCAAATTCCGTGGCCGTCGCCTGATCCAGAAGTCATTCCACCGATTCCGGTCATAGAAATTCCACCGCCTGCCTTGGTGGCCAAAACCTGCAGGCCCTGAAAGCCACGCTTTGCGTCAAGGCTTGCGAACCAGTAAGCAACGATGCCTCGCGCAGAGGGGTTTGTGCTTGCACTTGAGTCGGAATAAATTGTGATTGCATCCGAGGTCGATGCATCTGAGGTGATCATGACCGGGTTCAAGTTATCGTCCCAGTTCAGGCAGATGCCTTGGTTCCAGTTTGTGGTTCCGGCCAACGCCCTGCCCCACATTGCGATGCGACCAGAACCAGAATCAACTTGCACGCCATTCTTGAAGGCGATGTGTGCGCCACCGTCTGCGGCGGTCGGTCCGCCTGCTCCAGCCATGAAAATGTCGCCGCCACCAGATTTCATGACCACGTTCGGCTGAACATAAATTCCGACTCGCCATTCATTGCTGTTGTTGTATCCAACTGCGTAACCATCTGGCAAGGAGTCACCCGATACCAATGATGACCAGGCCCCTCGGGAGCCAGTGATACTTGCGTCGGCACCGCCGTCATCCAGGCCACCACCAAGCCAAATCTTTCCTCCGTTTGTAGAAATGGAGTCGGAGGTTTCTATGTAAATGGTTCCATCTGGCGCATTCACACCCGCGACTTTGTCACTATTGGTCCAGACAACGAAATCTCCACCAGCGGTTTTGACCGTCATGCCCGACGCTAGGTATATGCGCCCGGGGGATTTCAAGCGGATCTCGTTTGCGGAACCGCCGGTTGTTTCCAGAGTTCCCCTTGCGTTAATTTGTCCCGAATAAATGCGAATCGGACCCGTAATCTTTAGATTTGGGTAAAAATCCAGCAAATAGGCATCGGCACTCTGGTCTTTGCCGATGGTTACTCCGGTGCAGTCGTTTGAAACCACGAGGCCTTGTCCAGCAACCTTAAACTCCGAGAAACCGGTCGAACTGTTCGGTTCAAACTTGAAAGTTCCCGAGGTGTTGACCTTTAGGTTTACATCAGCATTCCAGCTTGTGAATCGATCCATCTTCACCGCAATGACAGCCGAGGATGCCGTCACGCGGCTCGCAGGGCAAGTCGCCACAGGACAATAACCGATAACCGACGTTGTGCCGCCGGTGTTGGAAGCCAAGGCCCCGGTAAATAATCCTCCGGCCCAACCGGTGCTTGTGCCGGTGATGGTAATCGGTCCTGCCGATAGCAAGTTTGTGCCGTCGAGCCCGACGTCAAAAAGATCCTGAGCACCGCCGTCACCGAGGATTGTGATTCCGCCAGAACCGGTTGCCTGAATATTCACAACATTCGCGGTGCTCTGGTTGTAGCCGCTGATGAAACCATAACTAGTTCCGCTTTGCGCAGTGAACTTAATGGCCGGCGCAGTATTCGAGCTGGAATAGAACTCGGTCGTCGCAGTCGAGCCGCCTCGCTGGATTTGAACCGCTATTCCATTGGTCGAGTTGATTCCGGTGACGTCGATTTGCCCGCCATTTGCCCAAACTCGATGAGGGCCGTTGAAGGCCACAGCGTCAAGAGCGACAGCCGATTTTCCTCGGACAATAAAGTTTCCACCGCCGGTGTAATAGGCGGTCTGATTTGTGTACCCCACGCCTGACTCAAAACCGGTATATGCCCCGTCTGAGAAGCTGTATCCAGCAGGGTAACCCGAGGCATCGGTCGTCGAACCTCCGGCAAAGACTATGTCTCCGCCGCCAGTTGAGGTCGTTGTGGTGTCGCCATTCGCAGAATTGAAGGTCGAGCCATTGTAGGTTCGAGTCACACCTGTGCTGTTGCCGTCATAGTCAGCCCAAAAAACGATTGGCCCATTGTTCGTTCTAAAAGTCGCCGCCGCAGTGTTGGCCACCGAAGTTAAGGCTCGGAATTGGATCTTGGACCCTGCCAGTGTGCTGATTTGATTCGCGCTCACCGAGAAGTTTCCACCGTAACCCGAAATTGCGCCGGCGGCGGTAACCGCTGCTGACAGGGTTAGATCTTGGGTTTCGTTTGGTTTGCCAAATGTGAAGTTTTTGCAGGCTGTGGTCAACCCCCAGTTCGAGGCGGCCGTGAAGTTCGCGCCTGTCGACTGAACGGTCACATCTCCGCTAGTACTGGCGGCCATTGTTGTCGTGTTATCAGCGTCAACATAAGTAGTGCCCTTGACCAAAATATCTGCGGTCGAACTTGTCACGTAAGGCGAGCCGGCCTTGGAACCAAGATATACCTGACCCCAGCTCTGATAGCCGAGACTGGCGAAACTTGCGCCACCATCGATCGTGATTGTGCCTGAACTCGAAACTACCTGGGCTCGGTCTATTGCAACTCCGACATAGCTAGTTGGGCCGTTTCCGGTCAAGTTGATTGCGCCACCACCTGTGGCAGCGATGTAAGCGGTGTAAGAACTTGCGTTTCGATTGATAACTAGCGGCGCGTAAGACGGAGAGTTAGCCGAAATGTCAATCGCCGTGCCCGTGGTCTTCTCAGAAACTACGGTTATGTCGCCGCTGTTGTCGTTTCCGAGCGAAAGCCCCCATTCGATGCCGTTGTTGTCTCCGCGAAGGCTGATCTGCCCCTGACCTGAATCAATAACAAGGTCAGAGTTCGCAATCCAACCGTGATAGTTGCCTGAAGACGACTTGCCATACATCCAGATGTCTCCACCGCCGGAATAGAACCGGTTGTGCGCATAAATGTAGATCGGATACACGGTATTGGTGCCACCGAAAGTCGGGCCAGTCGGCACACCATTAGAGCTGGCGCTTCCTCCACCAAAGGTGATTCGACCGCCACCGGTGGCCTGGGCACCCAAGTCGCCATTGGTTGTGTCGAAGAATGTGTAGTCACCGGTAAGAATCGAACCATCGGTACCACCAGCAGATGCGGTCCAGAAGGTGATGTCTCCGTTATCGGTGACAAACTTCGTTGCAGCTGCGGCTGAGTCTTGGCTGTCTGCCTGGATCCAAAGTTTTGCCTTTACCAAAATTGCAGCGCCAGCCAGACCTGAAGTGTTCAACCCGGCAGCCTTGCTGAACTTCACCGAGTTCGCTAGCAAGCTGATCGGCCCACCTGCTGTTATTGCCGAAGACACTGTTAGCGCTTTGGTGACCGTTGCAGTTCCAATGCGAACTGACTTCGACGTCGTGCCAAACGCAAATCGAGCGGTGTCAACATCAGCGGCAAAGTCGGTTGCGGCCGCTGGGTATTCAATAACCTTTGCACCGGCACCCCCAAGAGTGACTGTGTTTGATGCAACCACACTTGGCTTCGAAATCTGCAATGTAACCGATGCATCCGATGAAATGGTCGCATTCTCTAGGTAGCTGGCAGAGCCAGCCGAACCCTTGAGCAGTACGGCGCCGTTGGTGCTGGAGATTGAGTTATTTCCGCTCAGCAGGTAGATGTCGTTGCAGTTTGAGGCGGTCGTGGCTCGACCATCCATGGTGATTGCACCGCTACTGCTTGTCACCGAAGCCTTATACATAATGATGCCTCGGCGGTTCACACCTGAGTTGTTTGAACCATCACCAAGAATGCTGATGTCACCTGAACCAGTGGTTATGTAACCCAAAGAAGATGCGTTGTTCACACCAATCCAAACACCGTAGTGGTTGTTTACTGTGTCAGCGCTAGCCGCATCGACTTTGCCATTAACTGTCACCGTTCCGGTCGTTGTGGTCGTGACGCTACCAGCATCGAACTGGATTCCTTGGCGAGTGGTGCTTGGGTTTGCCCCTTCCTCGCCGCGAATCAGAACGTTACCAGCGCCCGCGTTGATTGT
>CANGGK010000049.1 GCA_947453475.1 Microbacteriaceae bacterium | reverse complement strand
GTGTCTGATTCGTGCGCATCACGCGCATGTGAAGGTTGTGTAACTTGTTCTCATGCCCAGCGGGTGATTTGGTGGTCGGCCGTAATGCGGCGGATGGTTCCCGAGTGCGAGCGCAGAATCATGCTCTCGGTGCGCAAAGTATTGCCGTTTCGGTGCACGCCATTGAGCAGAAGCCCATCGGTGACACCGGTGGCAACGAAGTAGGTGTTGTCACTTGCCACCAAGTCGTCGGCCGTGAAAATGCGAGCAAAATCGTGACCGGCAGCGGTGGCTCGAGCGAGTTCGGCATCTGAAAGCGGGTTGATGCGACCCTCCATATAGCCGCCGAGAGCCTTGATTGCACAGGCCGCGATGGTTCCCTCTGGCGCTCCACCGGTGCCGAGCAGCATGTCGATGTTGCCACCGCCGGTGACTGCAAGGATGCTCGCCGCCACATCACCATCCAAGAAAAGGCGAGTGCGGGCACCCGCCGAACGAACTTCTTCCATCAGCGGGCGGTGACGCGGGCGGTCGATCATGGCCACGGTGATTTCGCTAACCGGTTTGCCCAGTGCGCGAGCGAGTTCACGGATGTTGTCGCCGACCGATTGCTTCAGGCTAACTTTGCCCTCGCCGATGCCGGGGGTAACCAGTTTGTCCATATAGAAGACGTCTACCGGGTTATACATAGAGCCTCGATCGGCGATAGCAATCACCGAGATGCCGTGCGAGCGACCGGCGGCAGTCACGCTGGTGCCGTCGACTGGGTCAACGGCAACATCGCACTCGGGGCCGTTTCCGTTGCCCACGCGCTCACCGTTGAACAGCATTGGGGCTTCGTCTTTTTCACCCTCGCCAATTACGACGGTGCCGGCGAAATCAACGGTCGAAAGAAAGCCGCGCATCGCGTCAACGGCGGCACGGTCTACCTGGTTTTTATCTCCGCGACCAATAAAGGCGCTGGCTTTGATGGCTGCAGCTTCGGTTGCTCGAACCAGCTCCATGCCGAGGTTTCGATCTGGGTGGGCGGGGTCAACGGGTCGAACGCGGGTAGGGCTAAGTTCAGTCAAGTTAATACTCCTTTGTATTTACAAAGGGGCTAACCTCGCATTCGCGGGGATGCTTCCCGCGCCGGGCTGCTACTTGCCGGCGAGCATGTCGTGGCGCACGATGATTGCGTCACGGGCTGGGCCAACACCGATTGCCGAGATGCGAGCACCGCTCATCTTCTCGAGCGCCACGATGTAATCCTGGGCGTTCTTTGGAAGCTCTTCGAAGGTGCGGCAGGTCGAGATGTCTTCTGTCCAGCCAGGGAAGTTTTCGTAGATCGGCTTTGCGTGGTGAAAGTCGGTCTGTGAAACCGGCATTTCATCCATCCGCACGCCCTCGACGTCGTAGGCGACACAAACCGGAATCTCCTTGATGCCGGTTAGCACGTCAAGCTTGGTCAGCACGAAGTCGGTGACGCCGTTGATGCGCGCCGAGTAGCGGGCGATAGGGGCGTCGTACCAACCACAGCGACGCGGGCGGCCGGTGGTGGTGCCGAACTCGAAACCGGTTGCGCGCAGGAATTCGCCGTCGGCGTCAAACAGCTCGGTTGGGAAAGGGCCAGCGCCAACACGGGTGGTGTAAGCCTTGACGATGCCGATTACGGTCTTGAACTCGCCTGGGCCGATGCCAGAACCGGTAGATGCGCCACCGGCGGTTGAGTTCGATGAGGTAACGAACGGGTAGGTTCCGTGGTCAACGTCAAGCATGGTTGCCTGGCCGCCTTCGAAGAGCACGACCTTGTCATCCTGGATTGCGTTGTAAAGCTCAAGTGCGGTGTCGGCAACCATTGGGCGAACGCGCTCGGCGTAGCTCAGCAGTTCGGCGACGGTCTCGTCTACCTTGATTGCGGCACGGTTGTAAACCTTGGTTAGCAGGTTGTTCTTGCCAACCAGAGCAGCCTCAACCTTCTGGCGCAAGATGCTCTCGTCGAACAAATCTTGGATGCGAATGCCAACGCGGTTGATTTTGTCGGCGTAGGTTGGGCCGATTCCGCGGCCGGTGGTGCCGATGGCGCGCTTGCCTAGGAAGCGCTCAGAAACCTTGTCGACGATGACGTTATAAGGGGTGATTACGTGCGCGTTGGCTGAAATGCGAAGCTTGGATGTGTCGATGCCGCGAGCCTCGAGAGCCTCGATCTCGTGGAACAAAACACCAAGGTCGATGACCACGCCGTTCGAGATTACCGGGGTTACACCCGGGGTCAGAATGCCCGATGGCAAAAGGTGGAGGGCATACTTCTCGTTGCCAATGACCACGGTGTGGCCGGCGTTGTTGCCACCGTTGAACTTCACGACATAGTCGATGTGCTCTGCGATAAGGTCGGTTGCCTTGCCCTTACCTTCGTCGCCCCACTGCGCACCAATAATCACTAATGCAGGCATACTTTTACCCCGTGTTTCAAAGCTTTGGATTGCACGCGAACGGCGTACATCTAAGTTTAGCGCGGAATGCTTGCCTGGGCGAGGGCGATTATTTGCGAAATCGGTTGGTCGATGTCGATGACGAGGCCGGCTTCATCTGAGCCAAGCGGTTCGAGGGTTGCCAGCTGCGAGTCGAGCAGAGTTGCGGGCATGAAGTGGCCCGTTCGGTCACCGAGGCGTTTCTCGAGAATTTCTCGGCTGCCATCCAGGTGCACAAAGAACGTGCCGGGTGCGGCCGCACGGATGCGATCGCGGTACACCCGCTTGAGCGCCGAGCAGGCGATGACGGTGTTTGGCGCAAGCGCCTCGCCAACCAGATCAAGCCATGGCCAGCGATCAGAGTCGTCGAGAGGGATGCCCGCACCCATTTTGGCTTTGTTGGCCTCAGGGTGCAGGTCATCCCCATCGATGAATCTTGCGCCAAGTGACTCGGCGAGCGCAATGCCCACCGAGCTCTTGCCGCATCCCGAAACGCCCATGACAACAATCCGCCAATCGTTCATAGTCATTTCAGAATTCTCTCTTTGGTGTTGAGTGATTACCAGTCGTGCATGGTGCCGTCGACCTTCAGGCGGTTAACCGGAAGGTAGGCAGGCTCATACTCGAACTGTGAGGCGAGCTTCTCGTCATAAGAAACTCCAAGGCCTGGGCTGGTGCCAGGGCGAATCAGACCATCGCTGAAGGTGTATTCAGGTTGGAAGACATCGTTGGTGTCTGAACTGTGCTGCATGTATTCAGAGATGCCGTAGTTGTGAATCGCCATGCCGAGGTGAAGCGAAGCGGCGTGACCGATTGGTGAAACGTCGGTTGGGCCGTGAACGCCTGACTTGATCTGGTAGACCGCCGCGTAATCGAAGATCTTCTTTAGCGGGGTGATGCCACCACCGTGGCTAACCGGGCTGCGAACGTAATCGATTAGCTGCTCTTCGAATAGATCCTTGTAGTCATAGATTGTGTTGAAGATCTCGCCTACCGCCAGCGGTGTGGTGGTGTGCTGGCGAATCAGGCGGAACGCATCCGTGTTTTCGGCTGGGGTTAGGTCTTCGAGCCAGAACAGGTCGTATGGCTCTAGTGACTTGCCCAGGCGGGCTGCCTGAATTGGGGTTAGGCGGTGGTGACCATCGTGAAGCAACGGTAGGTCTGGGCCGAACTCGTTGCGAACAGCTTCAAACACCGAAGGGATGTAGTTGAGGTAGGCGCGGGTATCCCACTCTTCTTCAACCGGGACGGTCGAGCGGCGAGCTGGTTCGTAGTCGTACCGGGCCGATGAGGCGCCCTTGCCCGAGCCAGAGCCGGCCGATGCGTTGGCCGAAGCCGCAACACCGTAAACCGAGTTCAACCCTGGAATCGCGGTCTGCACACGGATGGCCTTGTAGCCCTTCTCCTGGTGCTCGCGAATCGAGTCGAAGATCTCGTTGAACTCGCGGCCCGATGCGTGGCCGTATGCCAAGCAACCCTCGCGGCTTGCGCCACCGAGCAGCTGGTAGAGCGGCATGTTGGCAGCCTTGGCCTTGATGTCCCAAAGCGCCATGTCGATTGCGGCAATAGCGGTCATGGTGATTGGGCCACGACGCCAGTATGAACCGCGGTAGAAGTATTGCCAGGTGTCTTCGATGTTGTGTGCATCGCGCCCGATGAGCATCGGTGCTAGGTGGTCACGCAGGTAAGCTGCGACAGCCAGCTCGCGACCGTTGACGGTTGCGTCACCAAGGCCGACTAGGCCGTCATCCGTGGTGATGCGCAGGGTCACAAAGTTGCGACCAGGAGAGTGAACAAAAACTTCTGCTTTTGCGATTTTCATCTCGATTACTTTCTGTGTTTGGCGGTTATTTTGCTGCAGGCTTGCGGTTCTTCAGGGTCACCCAGCGTGAACGGAGGGTGTGTGCTGCCGCCTTTGGCTGGCGATCGCGAGTGAATGCGCCCTTCTTGTTGCCAAGCACACGGAAAATGCCCGGCTTGGTCTGGAAGTCTGCGAAGTTCCACACGTGCTCACCGACGATGGCTGGAAACTTGTCGAAGACTCCGTGGCTCATGTCTAGGTAAGCGCTCTGGTATTCCTCGCTCCAAGGCAGGTTGTGAATGCTGTGGCCGCCGGCAAGGGTGTCGGCTCCATACTCGGTGATGATGAATGGAACCGAATACTTCTCGGTCCAACCCTTCATCTCTGCTTCGAAGTGAATCGCCGCATTCTCTAGGTCGCTGTGGTCTTCATACCAACCCCAGTAACGATTGAGGCAAATAACGTCGGCCAGCGAGGCCACCATGCACTTGCCGAATGGCTCGGTCATCACGTTGATGTAGGTAACCGGGCGGCTATCCATCTCGCGAGCGAGATCGAAGGCAGGCTTGAAGAAGTCAACTGCTTCTGGGATGCCGGTCTCGGCTTCATTGGTGATTGACCAAAGCACCACCGATGGGTGGTTCTTGTCGCGCTGAATGAGCTCTCGAACGGCCTGAAGTAGGTTCGCCTGAGTCTTGGCGTTGCCGGTTTCAGGGCCGAAGGTAGGCAGCTTTGGGCCACCGAACATTCCCGAGAAGTTCTGGTTGAGCCCAACGGCTGCGGTTTCGTCAATGATGACGATTCCGTGGCGGTCGGCGTAATCCATGACTTCTTCGGCGTATGGGTAGTGCGAGGTGCGGAAAGAGTTGGCTCCGACCCACTTGAGCAGTTCGAAGTCGTTGACCAAGAATGAGTTGTCGTGGCCCTTGCCCTTGACGACATGGTCTTCGTGCATTCCGAAGCCGGTGAAATAGAACGGCTCGTTGTTGATCAAGAACTGGTTGCCGCGAACCTCTACGGTGCGAACACCCACGTTTAGTGAATATTCGTCGGCCACTTGGCCACCGACCAAAGCCTCAATCTTCAACTGGTACAGGTAGGCCGCACCTGGCTGCCATAGCTTTACGTTGGCAACGGTTAGCTCGCCGGTTGCACCTGTGCCGGTTGCTACTTCGCGGCCATCCTCGTCAATCAGAGTGACTCGAACATCTGCTGCAGTGCTGGTGGCTACCTGGTAGGCAATCTTTCCGGTTGAGCCTTCGAAGCCGGTGTTAACGGTGACGTCTTGAACGTGAACCGCCGGCACCGAGTAGATCCAGATGCTGCGAGCAAGACCCGCGTAGTTATAGAAGTCGTGCAGGTAGGTCTGCTGCTTCACACCATTATCGCCGACGGCAATGCGACCCGGTGGAATGGTCTCGTTGGTCAGGATGTTGTTGACCGCGATGGTTAGGTTGAACTCTTCGCCGGCCTTGACGTGATCGGTGATGTCTGCGCTGAAAGGCATGTAGCCTCCAACGTGACGGGCGACCTCAGCGCCATTTACAAAGACGATGCCTTCGTGGGTAGCGCTGTCTACGCGAACGTTGATGCGCTCACCGGCGAATCCTCGAGGAACGCGGACGGTGCGCTGGTAGAAAACCCAGCCGACGTGGTTGCGAATAGCGGTGTCAGCGAAGATGTCGTTGTAGCTTGCTGGCACCGGCGCCTGCAACTTGGTGTCTAGCTGCTTGCCGGCCCAGTTCTGGTTGAAACCTTCACCATTGAAGTCGACTTTGAAATCCCATAGGCCATCTAGGTTTAGAAGCTCGCGGGTTGAGGTGCTCTGTGGTCTTAACATTTCTTCCTTTCATAGCTATCTGGCAAACGGTTGCCAGACAGGGCAAATTTTTAGACTTTGGTGCGGTTTAGAACTAAATCCATGAAATCTGCGTTGGCGGCAAGCTCGCTGTCGATGATTGCCACGAGCCGACTCCCTAGCTGTTCGCGGTCGGCCTCAAGGTCACGAGTCGTCGAATACGCATGCAAAATCGCCTGCGCCTGGCTATCTTCGACTCGGCCAGTCTTAGCGATCACGAATTCGACCCAGGCACGGATGGCGACGGCGCAGCCCTTGGCGTCTCGGCCGGAGGCCAACTCATACTTTGCGGTTGGTGCAATCCGAACGCGAAGTTTGGTCGAACCATCGATGGCAATCTGGGCCAAGCGATGAGCGATCTTGCCGTTGCGGAAGCGGCCGAGGAGGGCGGCTCGATATTCAGGCAGGTCAAGACCATCGGCTGGAAGGTGCTGCACCGCTTCGTTCCAGAAACCCTCAACCCACTCGAGGCACGTCTCGTCGGCGATCGCCTGGGCTACGGTTTCGTGACCGCGGAGCTGGCCCGCATAGGCAAGCAAACTGTGTGATCCGTTGAGCAACCAGAGCTTGCGGTTCTCGAATGGTTCGATGTGATCGACGAATCGTGCTCCGGCGTTCTCCCAGGCAGGTCGACCCAGCGGGAAATCGCCCTCGAGCACCCAGTCGCGGAATGGTTCGGTGACTACCGGCGAGCAATCATCCCAGCCGGTTGCGGCAAGCACGGTAGCAATTTCAGCCTCGGTTGTCTTTGGAGTGATGCGATCGATTGAGGTCGAAACGAATGAGACGTTGGCATTCATCCATGCAACCGACTCAGCGCCGAAAGATGCGAATAAATCGCCCATCGCAACTTTGAGCAACGCTCCATTTGAAGGCATGTTGTCGCACGAGACCACTGCGATTGGCTGGCCATTTACCCGGCGACGGGTCTCGAGCGCCACGGCCAATCGGTGCAGAGTTGCCGGCGGGTTGGCGGTGTCTACGTGACCGGAGACATCCATGCCATAACCGGCTTCGGTGATAGTTAGCGTCACGATTGCGGTTTGCGAATTGGTTACTGCCGAGGTGAAGCCTTGAGTCTCGTTGCCGTCTTCGGCGCGAACGATTGAGTCGATGATTTCGAACTCGTCGCCGGATTCGCTTCGGGTGATAAGGGTAAACAGGCCATCCTGGCTTGCCAGTTCTTCGGCAGCCTTGGCCGAACGGCCGGTAAAGGCAACAATGCCCCACTGTTTTTCGGTGTCTACCCGAGCGGTGAACCATGCCTGGTGGGCTCGGTGAAATGCCCCGAGGCCAATGTGCACGATGCGTTCTGTTGGGGTGGCCGCCACCACCCCAGTCTTGATGGCCAAGTTGGCGCGATTTAGCTTCATAGCTTGAACGCCTTTCTTGGTATTGAAACGACTAGGTCGACTGCAACCTTCTGAGCCTGTTCGAGGGTGAGACGACCCTCGGCAACTAGGCGAGCCAAGAAGGCGCAGTCGACGCGACGAGCCATGTCGTGACGAGCAGGGATGGAAAGGAAGGCCCTGGTGTCATCGATAAAGCCCGAACCGCGATAGAAGCCTGCGATTTCGGTGGTTGCTTCGCGGAATCGCGTTGCAGAATCTGGAGCATCAAGGAACCACCAAGGGGCACCGATGCGAACGCTCGGATAGAAGCCGGCAAGTGGTGCTACCTCACGCGACCAAGTCGTCTCATCGAGACTGAACAGGATTGCGGTCAGGTTCGGGTGCAGTCCATAGGCCTCAAGCATCGGCCGCAGATTGTTGGTGAACTCAGCAACCACAGGGATGTCTTGCCCGGTGTCTGGGCCAAACTCGGTGAAGGTTGCGGTCGAGTGATTGCGCACCACTCCGGCGTGGATGGTCATGACGAGCCCATCTTCGGTGCTCATGCGAGCCATTTCGGCAAGCATGTGCCCAGCAAACTCACGCTGTTCGTGAGCGGTGATTGTTTCGGCAAGCGCTCGTTCGAAAAGTCCGGCGGCGGTGTCGGTGCTGAGGATTGTTGTGTAGGCCTCGAGCACACCGTGGTCGCAGCTGACCGCGCCGTTCGCCTTGAAGTACGCGCGACGCTTTTCTAGTGCACGGATGAAACCTGCATAGCTGCGGTCACTCTCGCCGGCAATGGTTAGCAATCGGTCGACGTTCACAACCCAGTTGCGAGCGCGTGGGTCTAGATAGGCATCCGGGCGGAAGGTCGGCGCCACTCGACCCTTGAATGTTGGGTCCGCAGCCAGCGTTTGGTGACCGGCAAGATCATCGCAAGGGTCATCCGTGGTGGCTAAGAACTCGATGTTGAACGCATCGAAAAGCGCCCTTGGCAACATCCTTGGCTCGAGAAGCTCGGTCGATATTAGGTCATAAAGTCGGTCTGCGTTGTCGGCCGAAGGTGCTTCGTCGATGCCGAACAGTGTCGCAAATTCGTGAGTAAGCCAGTAGCCACTCGAGGTGCCGAGCAGCATGTGCCAGTTGGAGCAAAGGATTTTCCAAGCTTGGCGAGGGTCAGCATCGACGCCTGCCTCACCTTTGCCAAAGTTCTCGAGCCCATAGCCCTCGGCGTGAAGCAAGCGAGTCACGTAGTGATCGAAAAAGATGAATAGTTCGGCTGGGTTGGCAAAAGGCTTGTTCTCAACCAAAAGGCTTGGTTCTACGTGGCCGTGTGGCGAGATGATTGGCAAACCAGCAACCGAGGCATACAATTCTTCGGCAATAGCGCGCACAGTCGGATCACTAGGCAGCAATCTCGATGGGTCTAGGTTCGTTCTCATTTGCACACCTTCATAAAATCACTTTTTGCAACGTTTGGCAAGCGGTTGCCAAACAAATTGGGTAGATGAAATCTAATCGTTATCTTTGTCATTATTTAGGCCTTAGCCTGGCCCGTCGAGCTTCGAACTAAGAGCGAGGTAACCGCGTCGGTGCCATGATGCTGCACATCATTTTCGGCTACGAAACCTTTGAGCAGAACCTCTACGGCTTCGGCGCCAATCTTCTGCAATGGCATCTCGATGGTCGACAGCGACGGGTTGGTGAAGTCACTGCCGAAGATGTTGTCGAAGCCAATAATGCTCAGTTCGTCGGGTACGCTCAGCCCGGCAGCCGTAGCTGCACGCAACAAACCGATAGCCATCAAGTCGTTATAGGTTACGACAGCGGTCACACCGGCGGCTCGCACTCGATCGAAGGCGTTCTTACCGCCGTCAACGGTTGGCTCATTTGCGCCAATCTCGGCAATAGTCATGCCAAGCTCGACGGCGTTCTTCATAAGCAGGTTCCAGCGGTCTGTGTTGATCCAGGATGCTGCTGGGCCGGCTACGAAGGCGATGTGCTTGTGGCCGAGGTCTGCCAAGTGTTTCACTGCTTGTGCGATGCCAGGTGAGTTGTCTGGAACCACATCTGAGACGCCATCAACCTTTCGGTTGACCAGAACCACCGGCTTCTCGCGGTTTACGGCGTAAATCTCTTCGTCACTCAAACGAGTGGTTCCTAAAATCACGCCATCTACCGAAGGAAGGATGCGTTCAAGATTGTCCGATTCGACTCGACTTGATTCTTGTGATTCGGCAATCACCAGGGTGTAGCCGCCCTCGGCGGCGGCCAACTCGGCACC
>CANGGK010000048.1 GCA_947453475.1 Microbacteriaceae bacterium | reverse complement strand
GAAACCCAGACGGTGACAGTCTGGCCTGGCTTGCCGCCAAGGTCAAAGTTAAGGGCGCTGGTTCCGTTGTAGCCAAAGTCAAGCTTCTGCGCTGGTAGCAAGGTATAGAAGGCATCCTTGCTCTCTTTTGAGGCAGCGTCGGTGTACTGGAGCTTGACGCTGGCTGACTCTAGACCGCGGTTCACGAGTGAACCAAATAGGGCTGCGTGACCCTTGCCATCGCTTAGGTAGATGAAGTTGCGCGCGTCAACTGTTTCTAGATTGACCTGGGTGCCGTCGCTAGGTGCATAGTCAATGCGCGAAGCAATTGGGTTCAGAAAGGTGCAGCCGGCGGTGCCCAGCAAAAGTGATGCGGCTACGGCCACGGTTGCAAACTTGCGGATGTTCATTTTTCCTCCAGTGAAACGCTAAACAGCCCCTCCAGTTTACCCCTTTATAAACCGCCTAATGTGTGGTAAAATTGTTGTTTCTGAAGGGAATTAGCCACATGAAGTTTGAAGTCGGCGAAACGGTCGTTTATCCCCACCACGGTGCAGCACAAATCATCGAGGTTGCTGACCGCACCCTTCGTGGTGAAACCCAAAAGTACTTGCAGCTAAAGGTTGCACAGGGCGAGCTCACCATCTGGGTGCCAGCAGCCAATGTTGAGATGGTCGGCGTTCGCGACGTCATCGACAAAAAGGGCGTTGAGCAGGTTTTCAGCGTTCTCCGTGCAGAATTCACCGAAGAGCCAACCAACTGGTCTCGTCGTTACAAGGCAAACCTCGAGAAGCTAGCTTCAGGCGACGTGGTCAAGGTTTCAGAAGTAGTTCGCGACCTATGGCGCCGCGACCAAGACCGGGGTCTCTCAGCCGGTGAAAAGCGCATGCTTGCCAAGGCACGTCAGATCTTGGTTTCAGAGTTGGCGCTTGCTCGCAAGACCAACGAAGAAAAGGCATCAGCCGAGCTAGACACCGTTCTGGCTTCATAACCCAAACCCTAAAAGGCAGGTCTCATGACCAAGCGCGACATCGCGTTGGTAGTGGTTGCCGCGGGTCAGGGGCAGCGCCTAGGCGCCGGTAAGCCAAAAGCGTTCGTTGATCTTGTCGGTCGACCACTGCTTACCCACGCAATCGAATCAATCATTGCTCTGCCAAATTTGGCGCAGCTGATTATTGCCGTACCCGAATCACACCTGATTGAAGCCGCCGAAATCGGTGCTGAACTGGTGGGTGATCTTCCGATTAGCTTTGATGTGGTGTTGGGTGGCGAAACCCGCCAGGGTTCGATCTCAAACGCGCTAGCCGAGCTAGATGAAGCCGCCGACATCGTGCTAGTGCACGACGCCGCACGTGCTCTAACCCCAACCACTCTTTTTGCCTCTGTAGCCGAATCTGTTCGTACTACAAAAACCTCGTCACTACCGGTGATGCGCGTTGTAGATACCATCAAGCGCATCGAGGGCGAGACAGTTCTCGAAACCGTCGACCGCGAAGTTCTGAGGTCGGCTCAAACCCCGCAGGGATTCTTGGCGTCAGAAATCAAGGCCGCCTACGCCGCCACCGAGATCGAATACACGGATGATGCAGCTCTTATGCAAGCCGCAGGGCACCGCATCCTTGCCGTCGATGGCGACGAACGCGCATTCAAAATCACGACCCCTGCCGATTTGGCCGCGGCCGAGCTTCGTTTCTCGGGCAAACCGGCGGGTTTCCGCACCGGCATTGGCACCGATGTTCACCGCTTCACCGATGATGCAGCCAAGCCTCTCTTCTTAGGAACAATTATTTGGCAGGGCGAGCGTGGGCTAGACGGCCATAGCGATGGTGATGCGGTCAGCCATGCAATTGTTGACGCTTTGCTTTCGGCTGCCGGGCTTGGCGACATTGGTTCGAACTTTGGGGTCGACCGTCCGGAGTTTTCAGGTGCCAACGGCAAGGTGTTCCTCGAGGGCGCTCTCGATCTCATCGGTTCTGCCGGCTACAGAGTTGAGAATGTTGCCGTTCAGATCATCGGTAACCGCCCAAAGGTCTCCCCGCATCGCGCAGCGGTTGAAGCCGCGCTCGAGGCAATTCTCGGCGCACCGGTTTCGCTGGGGGCTACCACCACAGACGGGCTTGGGTTCCTCGGCAACACTGAGGGTGTGGCTGCCGTGGCAACCGCCTTACTGGCTAAATCCGAGGCTGTAACAGGGCCTGAAGGTAGGCTTGCACCGTGAGCCTAAGCCTGTTTGATTCTCGCGCCCAAGCGGTGCGTGCGTTCGAACCTATCGTTGCCGGCAAGGTCGGAATCTATCTTTGTGGCCCAACTGTTCAGGGTTTGCCTCACGTTGGCCACTTGCGTTCGGCTTTGGTCTATGACCAGCTTCGTCGTTGGCTCAAAGTGAACCTTCTAGAGGTCACTTTGGTGCGCAACGTAACCGATATCGACGACAAGGTTCTCGAAAACGCCAAGGGCACCGGCGAACAGTGGTGGGCTTTGGCTTACCGCTTTGAACTCGAATTTAATCGCGCCTATGCTGCCTTGCAGATTGCGCCACCGACCTACGAGCCACGCGCCACCGCGGCAATCCCAGAAATGCTCGATCTAATCGACCGTTTGATTGCTGCTGGCTACGCCTACCAGGCCGAAGATGGCTCGGCAGATGTCTACTTCGCGGCCTCAAGGTGGGCCAAATACGGTGAGCTAACCAACCAGAAGATCGACGACATGGCGCCAGACGCCGATGTCGAACTTCGTGGAAAGCGTGACGCTCGCGATTTTGCTCTCTGGAAGGCTCACAAGGCGGGCGACCCGTCTTCTGCAGCATGGAACACCCGATTTGGCGCTGGCCGCCCTGGTTGGCACATTGAGTGCTCTGCCATGGCCACTAAGTATCTGGGCTCGCAGTTCGACATCCATGGTGGCGGTCTCGACCTTCGCTTTCCGCACCACGAAAACGAATTGGCGCAGAGTTCTGCCGCCGGAGACGCTTTTGCTAACTTCTGGCTGCACAACGGATTGGTCAATGTGTCTGGGCAAAAGATGTCTAAGTCGCTCGGCAACTCTATTTTTGCTGCCGACTTGCTCGCGGCAGCGCGCCCAATCGTGGTTCGCTATTACCTCGGTTCAGCTCACTACCGTTCGGTACTTGACTACCACGAGGGCGTTCTCGACGAGGCCGAATCTGCCGTAGCGAGAATTGAGACGTTCGTCGAAAAGGCGATTCGTCGCCTTGGGTCGACAGCGGCTATTCGGGCTGATTTGAACTCGGATGAACTTCGCGCGGCTCTACCTGCAGCTTTCGCGAAGGCCATGGATGAAGACCTCGCCATGCCGGCTGCTCTGGCCGCAGTTCACGATGAGGTTCGCGCCGGTAACTCGGCTATCGACGCCGGCGATGACAGTGCGCTAAAGACGGCTCTTGATGCCGTGTTGGCAATGACCACAGTTCTTGGCATCAACCCGCTCGATTGGGCCGTAGGCGCAAATAGCGGTAACGACCAGGCTCTCGATAACCTCATCCAAGCGCTTATTGAAGAGCGCAAGGCGGCTCGCACCGACAAAGATTTTGCACGTTCAGATGCAATTAGAAACCAACTACAGGCAGCCGGCATAACGCTGGAAGATGCTGCCGACGGAACTCATTGGAGTGTTAATTAAATGGCTGGAATAGCAAGACGCCCAGGCGCGTCAAAGAGCAAAAAGGGCGGCAAAGTCGGCACCGGAGGGCATGGAAAACAGGCTCTAGAGGGTCGCGGACCAACCCCTAAGGCCGAAGACCGTCCCTACCACAAGGCATACAAGGCCAAGGCGGCTGCTGAGAAGCACAAGCAGGCAACCGGGGCTACCCAACTTCGTCGCGGTGAGTTCTTGGCTCCAACTGCGCGCACTGCCGGCTCTGGTGGAGCAGCTGCACGGTCAGGTCAGCGCGTAGCCAAGGCTGCCGACGCCTCTGAGGTCTTGTCGGGTCGCAACTCGGTTGTCGAGGCGTTGCGCGCCAAGGTTCCGGCCACCGCACTCTTCATTGCTTCTCGCATTGAGATGGATGAGCGCGTAAAAGAAGCCATCAAGCTTGCTTCGTCGCGCGGCATCGCTGTCAACGAAGTTACCCGTCCTGAAATGGACAGAATGACCGGTTTTGACTCGGTTCACCAGGGCATTGCTCTTTCGGTTCCGCCATACAAGTACCAGCACCCAATGGAGATGCTCGACCTAATCTTGTCTCGTGGTCAGAAGCCGCTATTCGTAGCGCTTGATGGCATCACCGACCCACGCAACCTAGGTGCAATCATCCGTTCTGTAGCTGCGTTTGGTGGCCAGGGAGTAATCCTGCCTCAGCGCCGCTCAACCGGTGTTACAGCTTCGGCTTGGAAGACTTCGGCTGGTGCTGCGGCACGTGTGCCTGTTGCTCTAGCCGCTAACTTGAACAACACCCTCAAGGAATTCAAGAAGCGCGGCGTGTTTGTTGTGGGTCTTGACGGTGGCGGATCAATGGCGTTGCCTGATTTCGACCTAGCCACCGAGCCACTTTTGCTAGTTGTCGGTTCAGAAGGTAAGGGTCTTTCACGCCTGGTCACCGAGAACTGTGATGCTGTGCTTTCGATTCCAATTGCTCGCGACACAGAGTCACTAAACGCGGGTATTGCTGCTTCGGTCTCGCTTTACGAAATCTCAAAGCGCCGTGCAGCTCTAAAGCGCTAAACAAGTTCAAAGAAAAGAACCCCGGCCAATGGTCGGGGTTCTTTTCGATTCGAGTGACTTAGGTCCGTTGTCTTAGACTAGGTCTCGCCAGTCGATCTCGTCATCATCCTCGGCAACCACGATGGTTCCAGAGGGAACGGCGTTTGGCAGCGTAATGGTTTCGGTTGGCGGGTTTAGATATGCTTCTTCGTCGCGACGATTGACCAAAACGTTTTCGATGTATGACTGCACTGCTTCGGCAATCGAAACATCGCGCTTCTGGTTCTCCATCATGTACCAGCGGTGCTCGAGATACTGGTGGTAGATCTCTGCTGGCTCGAGGCGGCCAAGCAGATGCTTGGGAATCGCGGTAACGACGGGTTCGAATGAACGACTGAGCCACTCGTGAGCTAACACTTCTTCATCTGCACCCGGGCGAGGGTTCTCAACACGATACTGATCAAGATCGTTCAGCAGTCTCCGTGCCTGATTCTCTTCGACGTCGAGGCCCGTGAGGCGAATGAGGCGACGCGCATGGTGACCGGCATCGACCACCTTCGGCTGAATCTTAACCTTGGTTCCGGTTGCATCGGTCTTGATGGCTAGTTCTTCGATGTCGAAGCCGAGCTCGTTGAGGCGGTCAACGCGTCGGTTGATCTTCCATCGATCGGCAGCTTCGAAGGTTTCGATGCCAGTGAGTTCGGCCCAGAGTTCACGATACTTTGCGACGATTCGTTCGCTGGTTGCCAGTGCGTCTACCCCCGGCGCTGCATTGCCGCTAGCGATAAGGTCCATAAGTTCACCGGCGATGTTTACGCGTGCAATTTCAAGGTCGTTTTCGCGCTGCCCATTCGAGAGGCCCGAATCGTAGAGGTGCCCGGTTTCAGCATCAACCAAGTAGGCGGCAAACGCACCGGCATCTCGGCGGAACAAGGTGTTGGAGAGCGAGACATCGCCCCAGAAGAACCCCGCGATGTGTAGTCGAACAAGCAGCACGGCCAAGGCGTCGACGAGGCGAGTTGCGGTGTCTGGGCGCAAACCCTGAGACCACATGGCTCGGTAGGGGAGAGAGAACTTGAGGTGGCGGGTAAGCAAAACTGAGAGCAGTTCTTCGCCTTCATTCGTTGCTCGACCGTTAATGATGGCAAATGGTTCAACACAGGGAACATCGAGTTTTAGTAGCTGCTTCAGCATGTCGTATTCACGCTTAGCCAACTCTGGCAGAGTCTCTTTGATCGCAATTACGTGATCGTTCAAGTGCGCGAATCGCACGGTGTGGCGACTTAGGCCTTTGGGTAAGGCCGCAATGTTTTCAGTCGGCCAGTCTTCTAAAGGCAAATGCCACGGTAGATCCAGCAGTGCTGGCTCTACCGTGGCAGCCGTGATGTCTAGTGAGCTCAACTGTTAGTTAAGGCGCTCGCCAGTCTCAACATCGAATAGGTGGATGATGCCGCCCTCAGCCTTAAGGAATACCTTCTCGCCAGCCTGTGGGTGAACGCGGCCATCAACGCGAGCGGTGATGTCCTGGTCTGCGCCAGAGATGCTGGTGTGGCCGTAAAGGAAGCCGTCGGCACCAAGCTCTTCAACTACGTCAACATCCACAGCGATACCCTCGCTTGCGGTTACGTGAAGACCCTCTGGGCGGATACCCACGGTGATTGACTTCGCGCTGGTCTTAGCCAGGATGTTTGCTGCGATTGGAAGAACGACGTTACCGAACTGAACTCCACCGTCAACGATAGGTAGCTGAAGTAGGTTCATGGCTGGTGAGCCGATGAAGCCTGCAACGAAAACGTTCTGTGGGGTTTCGTATAGCTCACGTGGTGATGCAACCTGCTGAAGAACGCCGTCCTTCAAGACTGCAACGCGGTCACCCATGGTCATTGCTTCAACCTGGTCGTGGGTTACGTAAACGGTGGTTACACCGAGGCGACGCTGTAGCGACGCAATCTGGGTGCGAGTCTGAACGCGAAGCTTTGCGTCAAGGTTTGAAAGAGGCTCATCCATGAGGAACACCTGAGGCTTGCGAACAATCGCGCGACCCATTGCTACACGCTGACGCTGACCACCAGAAAGGGCCTTAGGCTTGCGCGCTAGGTATGGCTCAAGGTCAAGAAGCTTTGCAGCCTCTAGTACACGTGCTGCACGCTCTTCCTTGGCAACGCCGGCAATCTTAAGAGCGAAGCCCATGTTCTCGGCAACGGTCATGTGTGGGTAAAGCGCATAGTTCTGGAAAACCATGGCGATGTCGCGGTCCTTTGGCGGAACGTCGGTTACATCGCGGTCACCGATAAGGATGCGACCCGAGTTAACTTCTTCAAGACCTGCAAGCATGCGCAGGGTGGTTGATTTTCCACAACCAGAAGGGCCAACTAGCACTAGGAATTCGCCATCGGCGATCTCTAGGCTGATCTTGTCTACTGCTGGACGAACTCCACCTGGATACAAGCGGGTTGCGTTGTCAAATGTTACTGATGCCATTTTTTCTTATTCCTTCACCGGCAGGTACGTGCCGGACGATCCGTAGTGATAGAAACCCAACAACAGCGTTGTTGAGGTATCTCCATTATGACAGCCCAAGGGGGCTGTCCTAGACTAGAGAACCTGTCCGAAATCAAATCGTGACGAACGAGCGAGGGATTCATGACTTCAAACGACAACAGACCTACCCGCAACGAGCAGCGCGAAGAAGCGCGCGCAAAAGCGAAGGCTCTTCGCGAGCAACACAAGAAGGGTGAGCGCCGCAAGCGTCTCGGGCTTCAGCTAGGCATCGGTGCGGTAATCATCGCAGCCATTTCAGTGGTCACCTTCGCCATTGCAAGCGGTTCAAACTCTCCAACCACCGCTTCGGCACCAACCAACCTAATCTTTGACGGTGGCATCAAGCTTGGTGTTGGCCTAGAGGCGTACACCGCCACCAACACTCCAACTCCGGTTCCGGCGCCATCGGCTACCGCAACTTCAACGACCCCGCCAAACATCGTTATTTACATTGACTACCAGTGCCCAATTTGCCAGCAGTTTGAGGTTCCAAACTCTTCACAGCTGAAGAGTTGGGTCAACACCGGTGCGGCGACACTCGAGATTCACCCGCTTTCATTCTTGGATGGCCGTGCCACGCCAAACGAGTATTCGAGCCGTGCAGGTAACGCAGCCATTTGTGTGGCCGAGTATGCGCCGTCTAGCTTCTTTGATTACAGCTCTTACCTCTTTGAGAACCAACCTCAGGAAGGCACCGCAGGCCCAAGCAACGATGAACTAGTCGCCGATTTGGGCAAGGTTCAGATTGCCTCGACCGATAAATTGACCAGTTGCATCAAGAACAAGGCATTCGGCCCATGGTTGCTAGACCACACCAGCAAGGTTCTGAGCACCCCGATTACCGGAACCAACCCTAAGCAGACCGTGGATGGCACCCCTTACATCCTGGTAAACGGTCAGCGTTACACCTGGAAGACTAACGAAGACCTAATGAGTCCAGCTCGTTTCGCTCAGTTCGTTCAGACGGCAAGCGCTCAGCAGTAATTAGCTTCAAGATCAACGGCTCCCTCGGGGGCCGTTTTTCTTTTGCTACACTCGTATAGTTGCCTCGGCAACAAGCCGACTTGGCGCAATTGGCAGCGCACCATACTTGTAATATGGGGGTTAGGGGTTCAAGTCCCCTAGTCGGCTCTTTTATTTCTAATGGCCTAGGGGACTCACAAAGACCGCCTCGCGGTCTTTGCTAGTCGGCTCTTTTATTTTTAAAGTAAAAACCCCAGAGTTTCCTCTGGGGTTTTGCTTTTAGCCAGAATTATTCGGCGCTAAAGGTGATGCTCACCGAGTTGATGCAGAAGCGATCTCCGGTTGGGGTTTGCGGGGCATCCTCGAAGACGTGACCGAGGTGGCTGCCGCAACCTGCGCAGCGAACTTCGGTGCGAACCATTCCATGGCTGCGGTCTTCAATCAACTGAACGGCGTCGCCGGCTTTTGGCTCATAGAAGCTTGGCCATCCACAGTGTGAGTCGAACTTGGTTTGGCTCTTGAAGAGTTCAGCCCCACAACCCTTGCAAGAGAAGGTGCCAACGCGAGCCTCTTCGAGCAGTTCGCCGGTGTAGGCGCGTTCGGTTCCGGCTTCGCGCAATACGTGGTATTCGAACTCGCTGAGTTCTTCTCGCCACTGCTCTTCGGTTTTATTTACCGGATACTCCATCGAATCGCCTTTCGTCTGCCTAATATTAACCGCACTCAACTTGTGGTGCTTGAAGGTTAAGCAGGAATCATGGCGCAAAAGTTCCCTCTAGACGAATTTGATTCGGCAATCGCTCACGGCGGTCGTCATCGAGTTCGTCGCACACCAAAAATTCGTGCCCTGGAATTTCTGCGCATCCTGGTTGTGGCCATCGTTGTCGCGGTTCTGGGGTTCTTTGGGTTGAAGCTCGTTGACAGCGCCAATCTATTCACCGCTACCTCAGCGCCGGTGCAAACAGTTTCAATCTCAGACGTCGCCAAGGGTCTCGAGATTACGATTCTCGACGCGACCACCACTTCGGGAACCGCCGATAAAGTGGCAACCTCTCTGGTTGACGCCGGGTTTAATGTCGTGTCGGCCGGTTTGTTAGGTGGAGAGGTTTCTTCGAAATCGCAGATCGATCAAACGGTCGTCTACTATTTTGACGCCGGAGATAAGGCTGCAGCAGCGGTGATTGCAAAGGCTCTGGGCACCTATCCGGTCAAGCAATCAACCGCATATGCAGGTGCGGTCACCATTGTCATCGGCACCGATTTCAAATAATCGCCGCGAATCGAGTTATAACTTCTGTATAACCAAGTGATAATTCTCGGATAAACGCTTGCCAAGCCCTACCCCCTAGGGGCTAGTGTTAGAAGTGGTCGTAGCAGTATCCGCAGCACAAGCTCTTTTTCTATGCGACTCAACCTGGCATTTAGTCATGGTTGTCATATAGCAACAGGAGTAAAGCAATGGCACAAGGTACCGTCAAGTGGTTTAACGCTGAAAAGGGTTTCGGCTTCATCACTCAGGATGGCGGAGCAGATGTATTCGTACACTTCTCAGCAATCCAGTCAGAGGGTTACAAGGAG
>CANGGK010000047.1 GCA_947453475.1 Microbacteriaceae bacterium | reverse complement strand
GACCAGTCTGAATCAGAGCCCATGACTACACCGACAACAGGGTTTGACATGCTTGGCTCCTTAGAAAACTGACGACTTTGAAATTTTACCCAGCCGTAGCCGATTATCCGCGTAGCAAAACGGCGGCAGCGCCCTTTGCTTCGGCGAGCGCCTCATCCAAGTCATCTGAGACAACAGTGACATGGCCCATTTTGCGTCCGGCTCGGGCACCCTTGCCATAGGTGTGAACCTTCGCCTTAGGGTGCGCTGCGAGTGCCTGCGGGTAAGCCTGTACGAAATCGTTTTTGTCGTCGACGCCAAGGAGGTTGACCATCACCGCGTGCTTTGCGGTCGGCTCGGTTGAGCCAAGCGGAAGGTCTGAAACCGCACGAATGTGCTGCTCGAACTGGCTGGTCACCGAACCCTCAATGCTGAAGTGCCCCGAGTTGTGAGGTCTCATTGCAAGTTCATTGATAAGTAGGCGGCCATCTCGGGCTTCAAACATTTCGACCGCCATCACACCGGTTACACCGAGGCCTTCGGCAACTTGATGCGCAATCTCGGCGGTGGCCTTGAGGGTTGCCTTAGTGGCATCCGGTGCCGGTGAAATAACAACCGAGCAGACACCATTTTCTTGGATGGTCTGAACCAGAGGCCAGGCCTTGAACTCGCCACTCGGGCGTCGGGCGCTTAGCTGGGCAAGTTCGCGAACAAAATCGACTTTTTCTTCGGCCAACAGACTGCCGCCGTATTGCGCCAGGTTAGCCAACCAATCGGTGGCATCCGCTGCCGATCGAACGACGCGAACGCCCTTGCCGTCGTAGCCGCCGATTGGAGTCTTCAGAATCGCGACTCCCCCGTTCTCGGCAATAAACGCGTCGAGAGCTGCGGCATCCTGGATTTCTGCCCAGGCTGGCATTGGCAAACCGAGCGCACCTAGACGCTTGCGCATCTTGAGCTTGTTTTGAGCAAAGGCAAGGGCTTTGCTAGGTGGGTTCACCATGACACCTTCGGCTTCAAGCGCCTCAAGCACTGGTAGCGGCACGTGTTCGTGGTCGAAGGTAATGACATCTACGGTCTGGGCGAATTCGCGAACCACATCCAGGTGGTTGTAATCACCTACCTGGGTGGTGGCTAAAACAGCAGACGAGCCCTCGGCTTCAGCAAGGACCTTAAGTTCAAGACCGAGATTGATTGCCGGCGGTGTCATCATGCGAGCCAACTGGCCGCCACCAATTACTCCAATTGAAGCCATGACACCAATCCTTTATTCGTCTGGTTCTAGTTTAAAGCTTTGCGACCAGCGCTTGAATCTCGGCAACCAGCTTCTTGGCCTTTGGAAGGGCCGGCAAGACTACCTGCTCGCCACCAACCAGGGTCAGCTCAATCTTGCGCCGCGGAGCAAGCTGCACATCGGTTACCTGGGTGAAGTTTGCTTCGACACGGCGCTGACCCATTAAGCCGGCGCGTGAAGTGATTCGGTTGTTGAACAGGTCGACATAGGCGCTTAGGTATCGAAGCACCGGAATCAACCAAAAGAAAAGTGCAATCGCACCGGCAACGGAATACAAGACGATGTTCATCCACTGCTCGGGCAGGCGGCCGCTATAAAAAGAAACTACAAAGCTCGAAGCCGCCAGCGCTAGAAATGGAAAGAAGAGGCGAATCGCGCGCGGGCGAATTCGAGCAATGCGGCGAGATTCAATAAAACTTTGGCTCATGACTCAATTGTGTCTTAGATGCACGATGTCGCCGGCCGAAACAGCGAACAACTCTCTGCCCCCATCGGGCTGAATCAAAATACGACCGGTTTCGTCAAGGCCGACGGCGGTGCCGGTGATCTCTTGTTCGCCAGGCATCATTGCGCGAACTCGGCGACCAACCGAACCACAACGTTCGGCAACTTCGGCTCGTAGGCCACTGCGCTCCGAATCGCCGCCAGCTTCAATGAACCGAGCGTAGAGCGCCCGAAGCTCACCAAGGTAGGCCGCCAAAACGTGGTCGAGGCTAATGCCGGTCGCACCTTCGATAACCATCGAGGTCGCTGTTTCGATTGGCAATTGATCGGGTTTTTGCAAGACGTTTAGCCCGGCGCCGATGACTACACCAGAAAGATCGGGCAAAAGTTCGCTGAGAATGCCTGAGATTTTCTTCTCTGACACCAAAACATCGTTCGGCCACTTCACCGACACATTTTCGGCTGGGATGAACTGCCCGACGGCTCGGGCCATGGCCAACCCTGCCAGAAGCGGCAACCAACCAAATGCGGTGACGGCAAACTTGCCGCCCGAACTCTCAGCTGGCTTCAGCAATACCGAAACGGCGAGTGAGCTGCCAGCCGGCGCTATCCACTGGCGCCCGGTTGCCCGGCCGCGACCGGCAGTCTGAAAACCGGCGACCAGAGCAGAAAAATCTGGGTGCGACGCTGCAGAAGCGACTAGGTCAGAATTGGTGGAGCCGGTCTCTTCGACATAATCAAGCCGATTGACGAGTTGGCTGCTGAGCGGGAAATCCATGGGGTTAAGGCTAGTCGCTGTAGAAAGTTAACAGCACTTTTAGCCGTTCATAGTGGCAAACCTTCAACAGTTTTCGGGCTTTCGCTGGATAGAGTGGTGTGCATGGCTGAAGAAATGACCTACACCACCGCGATTCGTCTGAACCCAGACATCGCGACCACCGCCGGCAAACTCGAGGATATGCGTAATCGCTATCACCAGGCCGTGCACGCGAGCGGCGAAGCGGCTATTGCCAAGCAGCATGCCAAGGGCAAAAAGACTGCACGCGAGCGCATCGAGATGTTGCTCGACCCGGGTTCATTCGTTGAGCTAGATGAATTTGTTCGCCACCGCTCAACCGCTTTCGGCATGGATAAGAACCGCCCTTACGGCGACGCTGTTGTCACCGGTGTAGGCACCATTCACGGTCGCCAGGTTGCTCTTTTCTCACAAGACTTCACCATCTTCGGCGGCTCACTCGGCGAAGCAGCCGGTAACAAGATCATCAAGATCATGGACCTAGCCATTGCAACCGGCGTGCCGATGATTGGAATTCTTGACTCGGGAGGCGCTCGCATCCAAGAAGGTGTGATTGCCCTTGGCAAGTACGGCGAAATCTTCAAGCGCAACACCATGGCTTCGGGAGTTATCCCTCAAATTTCGATCATCATGGGCCCAGCCGCTGGTGGCGCTGTTTACTCACCTGCGCTAACCGACTTTGTGATCATGGTCGATAAGACTTCGAACATGTTCGTAACCGGCCCCGATGTAATCAAGGCCGTAACCGGCGAAGACGTTGGCATGGAAGAGCTCGGTGGTGCGCGCACCCACAACCAGACTTCTGGTGTTGCTCACTACCTAGCTGAGGATGAAGTCGACGCAATCGACTACGCTCGCTCGCTACTGAGCTACCTGCCTGAAAACAACCTCTCGGAGACCGTGGTTTACGCGGCCGAGGGTGAACTTGAAATCACGGATGAAGACCAGAAGCTAAACACCATCATTCCTGACTCGCCTAACCAGCCTTATGACATGCGCTCGGTAATCGAGTCGATTGTTGACGGCCACGAGTTCCTCGAGGTTCAGCCGCTTTTCGCTCCAAACATCCTCATTGGCTTTGCGCGAGTCGATGGCCGCAGCGTTGGCATCATCGCCAACCAGCCCCAACAGATGGCCGGAACCCTAAACATCGAGGCCGGCGAAAAGGCCGCTCGTTTCGTTCGTTTCTGCGACGCGTTCTCGATTCCTATCCTTACCTTGGTTGACGTTCCGGGCTACCTGCCTGGTACCGACCAAGAGTGGGCCGGAGTTATTCGCCGCGGTGCCAAATTGCTTTATGCATACGCCGAGGCGACCGTGCCACTGGTTACCGTCATCACCCGCAAGGCTTACGGAGGCGCATACATCGTTATGGGCTCTAAGCAGCTCGGCGCCGACATCAACCTGGCTTGGCCAACCGCCGAGATCGCGGTTATGGGTGGCCAGGGTGCAATCAACATTCTTTACCGCAACGAAATCAAGGCCGCAGAAGATGCTGGCCAGGATGTTGCCGCCGTTAGAGCTCGACTTGCTGCCGAATACACCTACAACGTAGCCAGCCCATTCTTGGCGGCCGAGCGCGGTGAGCTCGACGGAATCATCGAGCCAGCCGCAACCCGCATCCAGGTGATCAAGGCACTTCGTGCTCTTCGCACCAAGCGCTCGAGCCTGCCGCCAAAGAAGCACGGAAACATTCCACTGTAATGAGCGGAAAGCACGCGGCCGAAGAAGGCAAAGAAACTAACCTGCAAGATGCACTGCAGGTAGTTCGCGGTGCCCCGACGCCTGAGGAACTGGCAACTATCATTGCCGTTTTGGCCGCAGCTAGCGCCGAAGAAGAAGCCGGCGCTACAGGGTTTGAACGAAAACTGAAGTCGTCGTGGTCGCGCAATGCCGCGGTAATGCGACCTTCGATCGTGCCGGGCCCGGGTCAATGGCGCGGTGCATATCGCTCGGGATTGAACTAGACAATAAATTCTTCTATTTCTGCGTTTTCTGACTAGGCTGACATCAAGCCAAAGAGCAAAGGAAACGCAATGTCGCGCACACCATCGAAAATTGACCAAATCGCAGACGCTTGGGTCGACAAAATCGCAGAACTGAACCCAACTTTTGCAACCTACATTGGTCGCCCGAGTGGCGACGACAAGCTAGACGACCACTCTCCAGAGGCATCCGAGCAGATGCACACCGAGATGAAGCGCGTTCTGAGTGAGCTGGCCGCTGCAACTCCAACCGACAAGGTTGACGAGGTAACCCTCGACGCTATGACCCAAGACCTTCAGCTTGGTGTAGAACTTCACGAAGCGAAGGTCGAACGTCGCAACCTAAACAACATTGCGTCTCCGGCTCAGGGTATCCGTGACATTTTTGACCTATCGAAGACTGGCACCGAAGGCGACTGGGTGAATCTGGTCGCTCGAATGAACGCAGTATCAGGCTCACTCGATGGCTACATGCGCACTCTGCGACAGGGCATCGAGGCGAATGATGCACCGGCTCGTCGTCAGGTAATCACAAACATCGAGCAGGCCGAGAAAATCGCCGCCGCCGATGGCTTCTTCAAACAGTTTGCAGCAAACGCCAAGTTGGAAAACGGTGATCTGCAGGCAAGCCTGAAGGCTGAGGCAACTAAGGCTGCAGATGCTGCCACCGCCGGCTACCAAAAGTTTGTTGATTTCTTGAAAACAGAACTCCTGCCGGCAGCAACCGAAGAAGACGCGATTGGTCGCGAACGCTATGCGCTATTCAGCCGCAGCTTCTTGGGCGCCAAAATCGACCTCGATGAAACCTATGAGTGGGGCAAAGAAGAGCTCGCGCGCGTTACGGCAGAGCAAGAGGCAGTAGCCAACGAGATTAAGCCGGGAGCAACCGTACTTGAGGCAATCGACTTTCTCGACAACGACCCGAGTCGTAAACTGCACGGAACTAAGGCACTTCAAGAGTGGATGCAGAAGCTTTCTGACACCGCGATTGAAAAGCTAAGCGGCACGCACTTCGACATTGCCGAGCCGTTGAAGAAGCTAGAGTGCATGATTGCCCCTACGCAGTCTGGCGGCATCTACTACACCGGCCCAACCGACGACTTCAGCCGCCCTGGTCGCATGTGGTGGTCTGTTCCGGTGGGAGTTGAAGAGTTTGACACCTGGCGTGAAACCACGACCGTCTATCACGAAGGTGTTCCCGGGCACCACCTGCAGGTAGCCCAGGCCGTTTACAACCGCGAACAGCTAAACACCTGGCGTCGCTTGGCGTCATGGACTTCTGGCCACGGTGAAGGCTGGGCACTTTACGCTGAGCGCCTGATGGCCGATCTTGGCTTCTTGGATGACCCGGGCGACCGCCTAGGCATGCTGGATGGTCAGCGCATGCGTGCGGCCCGCGTGGTTCTAGACCTAGGCGTGCACCTCGGCAAGCCTCGCCTGGATGGCACCGGCAAATGGGACTTCGACTATGCCCTTGATTTCATGGGTAAGAACGTAAACATGAGCCCAGAGTTTGTGAACTTCGAAGTACACCGCTACTTCGGTTGGCCAGGTCAGGCACCTAGCTACAAGATTGGCCAGCGCATCTGGGAACAGACTCGCGACGAGTATGCAGCACGCAAGGGTGCGGCCTTCGACATCAAGGAATTCCACCGCGAGGCCTTGAACCTTGGTGGCTTGGGTCTCGACACTTTGCGTAAGGCGCTTCTCGGTTAATAGGTTCGTTAAGGTCTATCCCCTAAAGAGGGGATAGGTTTTTGCAACAAGGAATGTGCGCCTCTAGTCATACTGGTTTTATAAGCAGTTGGCATGTCAACAAGGGGATTGTGCAGAACACTTGGGGACGAAGAGGCGAGGCGAAAGCTAAGCCGATTCAAACGGGGATTGTGAAGGTGGCTCTTAGGAGCCACCTTTCGCATTTAACTAATTTTTAGCCAGAGATCTGGCTGTGCTGTGCCCGGGCGAACGGCCGCAACCGTGATACGCCACTGTTCGCCTTGGGGTGAACGGATCGTGAGTCGGCCACGATTGACCGTGGCAAAGCTGGCTGCTGCTTTATCGAGAATCGAATCACGCTGCTCTTGAGAAAGTTCATCGAGACCGCCTTCATCGAGCACCAAAACCTCGACTCCGCGTTCACGAGCAGCCTTGATTGCCAAGCGCATTTTGTCGTTCAATAGAGTGGCGCCTCGAATTTCGTCACGAAGGCCGGCTTCAAGCAACAGCGCCTCGCGCTTTTGAGCTTCGTTCAAGTCGCCACCGAGCGCCGCGATCAGGCTAAGCGCGGGAATTGCCGTTTTGAGGGTCTGTTCCACGAGCTTGGAGCGCAACTCGCCAGCAGCTTCGACAGCGGCTGTTTCGATAGCCGTTTCGGCAGCCTTGTCATTCAGCTCGCGAGCAGCCTTTACGGCGCGACCTACTCCCAGCGAAACCGCATGACCGGTGACCATGAGTGAAAGCACGCCCGGCAAACCGGTGCTTGCCAAACTGGCTACGCCACCCCACAAGGCGATTTCTAAGACCAGAATTACCAAGCCAATCCAAGCAATCGCTCGACGACCACGGACGGCCGTTCCGCCAAGGATAGTGCCGATTCCTAACACGTACCAGGTTGCATAATCGCTCAGGTGTCTCGGGTCGAGTTGGGTATTGATGGCCAGCGGAATCGCAGCGCAAACCAAAACATTTATCAACGCAAGCCAGTTAGGCATAAGCCGAGTTTTACCTACGGTAACGGTGGGAATCAAAATCGCTAGGTAGGCAATCAATGCGAAAATCACTACCTCTGGGCGGTCATTATCTCGAATCCAAATCACTCCGAGCACGGCGTGAAATAGGCCGAACAGTAGACCAACGAAACCCAGCAACCAAGTAGGAACCTTAAGCATGTGTTCCCCATTCAAGAATGATGCTCGCGCCAGCTCCGGGGCGACTATCGATGAATGCTCGGCCACCTACGATTTCGAGACGCTCGACGATTGACACGCGAACACCAAGTCGATTTTTAGGAACCCTTGACATTCTGAAACCTCGACCGTTGTCTTTGACAACAATCTTTAGGCCCCCTCGATGCCCCTTTAGGTGAAGCTCACGAGTTGCCGAGGAGCCTGCGTGCTGCTGAGAGTTCACGATTGCCTGCAACATCGCTTCGGTCAGGGCGGTAGCTACTTCTTGCGATAGCTCAACAAAGTCGACGTGGTTGCGCGACACCACAATTTTTTCGTCCTGAGCCAAGGCAATCTTCTCGAGAGCTGCCAGAAAACTCTCACCCGCAATGCTGCCGCCCTGCGATTCGAGCTGGGCATTGTTCAAACTTGTTATTGCGGCGATGGCCATCTTAGAAACAGCGGTTGCTTCGGCTGGTGTTGTTGCCTTTGCAGCCAGCACCAAGGTGGTTAAAACCTTGTCGTGAACCAGTGCGTCAAGACGTGATTTCTCGCGGGCTCGAGCCTCGGCTCTAGCCTGATTGGTCGATGCTTCAATCCTGCGGTTGAAGGCCTCATCGACCTTTGAGGCTTCGTAACGAGTGACCAGGATTAGGGAACCGAGCAACGTGGCAAAGAGAAAAGTTAGGACCGTGTCTTGGATGTTCAGCCAGACATCCACTTCACCGTATACCGGGGTGGCTCTCGCTATAAACCAGTAACTGTCGAGCGAAATATAGAAGGCGATGGCTACCCGGGCCGGGAACGCCGAAAAAGCGCCGACCGCCGAAAGACCGACACCCCACCAAGCCCACGGATAGAAGGAATCTGGAAGGGCATCGACGTCGGGAACAGCTGCAGACCAGGTAATGATGACAAGAGCAATCGAGATTGCATACCAAGATTGCCAGAAACGATTTCGGCCAGAGATAAATGCTCCGTAAATGAGACCTAGTTGACCCAGCCCAACGGCCACAAACCCGGGCCAGAAAACGAACGGATTTAGCAGATCACGTTGACCCCAAGCGTTGAGTAGCATTTGCAACCCAACCGCCAGGCCGCCGATTGAGAAGATTCGTGCCAAAAGATTATTGACCCGGCCAACGGCAAAGCGCTCTTGCCCACTGTCAGAAATGTAAGTGAATGGATTGAACCTAGAGAGATTCGCCATCAATCAATCCGTCTTCAACAGCCCGAAGATACAGCTCGGTCTTTGTTCCCGCTGGCCTACCGATGTTTGAGTACTTTGAGCGCACTCGGTCGATGTGCTCCTTGACCGTGCTGTAGCCGACGCCCAGTTCGAAGGCAACCTGCTTGAGCGCAAAGCCGGAGGCATATAGAGCCAATACCTGGCGCTCGCGCGGTGACAGGTTTGCTTGCTCTTTGAAGTGGGAGTCTGCATCGATTGCGGCAGCGGCTTCAGGTGAATTTACATAAACCCCGTTGGCAACTAGCTGAATGTTGATTAGAAGGTCAGACATGCTCTGAGATTTCTTGACAACGCCGGCAGCTCCAGCGCGAAGCGCAGCCGAAACCAGGGCTGCTTTGTCAGCGATGCTATAAATAAGCACCTGAGCACCAGCTTCGATGATTGAGCGAACGTTATGTTCAACCTGTGAGCCATCGGCCAAAGAAAGATCTAGCACCACGACATCGCAGTTCAGTGGGTTGCGCGCGGTGAAAAGTTCGGCAACCGAGCCGGCTCCTCCGCAAAAAACTAGGCCAGCTTCTTCGCAAGCGCCACGCAAACCAAAACGAACAGCGTCATGGTCGTCCACAATCGCGACGCAAACTTTTTGCGTCGAGTCGAAATGTGGAAGTTGGTTCATTTGCTTACTTGCGAACCAAGCTTGCTACGGCTTCAACGTGGTGGGTGTGCGGGAACAGGTCGAATGCTCGAAGCGTCTTCAATTCGTAACCACCCTCAATGAATGGCTTGAGGTCACGAGCCAAGGCGATTGGGTCACAGGCCACGTAAACGATGTGCTTTGGCTGAATAGCAAGAATCTGACCAACCACCTTGGCGCCAGCACCCGCGCGCGGCGGGTCAAGGATGATGGTTGCATTGCGTGGGCTTGCAGTCTTGCCGCCCTTGTCTAGGTTGCTGACCCGCTCGTTCAAGAAACGCTCCACCGGCGCACAAACAGCCTTGGCACGGTTTAGGTCTGAAAGGTTCAAGGTGGCATCGTCGGTAGCCTGACGGAAAGACTCAACCGAGGTGATGCGTAGGTCGCTGCCGAACTTGGCAGCAAGTACGCCAGAGAAAAGGCCGACTCCACCGTAGAGGTCGAGGTTGTCGGCATCCTTGTCGATTCCAGCGGCCGCAACCATCTCGGTAACAGCACCAGAAAGAACTTCGGCGGCCTTCTTGTGAACCTGCCAGAAACCGCCACCGCTAATGCGGAAGGTACGGCCGGCTACGCGCTCGATTAGACGTTCGTCGCCCTTTAGCTTGCTGTCGATCTTCCACTGCACCTGACCGGTGCTTGAAGCAGAAAGTTCGATCTTCTTTACGTTCTGGAAGTTCTTGTTGTGCATTTCAAGCTCGCGAAGGTCTTCGACGGCTAGCGGAAGATCCTTCACCTTGATGACCTCGTGGCTGCGCTCGCGGTATGGGCCAACGGTGCCGGCTTCGTCTACGTGAAGCTGCAGGCGAGTACGGTAGCCGAGACCATTCGCTTCGTCATCGCCAGGGGCCGCTTCGACAACCGGGCGCAGCTTGATGCCAGCCATGCGCTCTAGCGCCTCTTCGAGCACGTCGGCCTTCAATTCGCGCTGACGAGCAAGTTTGATGTGACCGAACTCTGCACCGCCGGCACCCTGAGGGCCAGCCTGCTTCCAGACCTGAGCAACGCGATCTGGCGATGCCTCGAGAATCTGAATAGGTTC
>CANGGK010000046.1 GCA_947453475.1 Microbacteriaceae bacterium | reverse complement strand
TGCCGTTAAGAACGCTCGCGAAATGGCTCTAATGCCATACGCAGGCGCTGGCCGCTAAGGAGAAATCACATGTCAAAGCTAATTCTGACCAATGAGGTTTCAGGCCTCGGCTCTGCAGGCGACGTTGTTGAGGTAAAGGACGGCTTCGCTCGTAACTACCTACTACCTCGTGGCTTTGCTGTTCTATGGAGCAAGGGTGGCGAGAAGCAGATTGAGTCAATCAAGGCTGCTCGCGACGCTCGTGCCCTAGCAACCGTCGAAGACGCACACGCTCTAAAGGCTGCTCTTGAGGCTAAGTCAGTTCGACTTATCGTCAAGGCTGGCCAGGGTGGCCGTCTATTCGGTGCTGTAAAGACCGCTGATGTCGTTGCTGCTGTTTCAGCTGCCGGCCTAGGCGAGCTAGACAAGCGCAAGGTTGCCTTCATTGCACCAATCAAGATTGCTGGTGAGCACCTAGCTACCGTTCGTCTACACGGCGACGTAGTTGCAACCATCACCCTTCAGGTTGTTGGCAAGAAGTAACTAAAGTTTCACGTGAAACGGGTCGCCTTCGGGCGGCCCGTTTTTCTTTAACCCGCAACCTTTCCCAGAATCCCGGAAAAATATCCACAGACTCCCCTTGTCGCCTGTGGATAACCTCGTCAAGACCCCTTGTTATCCACAACCTTGAGGTGAAGGTTTAGGGTTGAGTGTTTATTATTATCCACAGGCTTTGCCCCAGTTAAATAGCGGGCAAGCGGATTAATCCCACAATTAGCCCACAGGGTTATCCACAAGTTGCTAACAGATTCTCGGGCGTGTTGGGCGTGTTGTCCACAAAGTTATCCACAGGCTGGTTTGGAGGTTCAATGTCCGACCGGTTTGATAGACAAGTACTCTCATAAACGGTGGGTATTTTTCTCACCAACTGCCTCATTAGGAGACGCAAATGTCGATCATCGACGAAGCTCCCCGCTCATCAGAGCGCATGCTGCCAAACGACATGTTGGCCGAGCAAAGCGCACTCGGAGGCATGCTGCTATCTCAGGAAGCCTGTGCCGAGGTATTCGAGAACGTAAAGGGCAGCGACTTCTATGCGCCTAAGCACGAACTAATCTTCGACTCGATTGCGACGCTCTTTGGTAAGGGTGAGCCAATCGATGTCATCACCGTCACCGATGAGCTGATGAAGCAGGGCAACCTGGTAAAAGCCGGTAGCGCCGACTATCTGCACACCCTCACTTCAATCGTTCCTACCGCAGCAAACGCAGCGTTCTACGCGAAAATCGTTCAAGAGAAGGCCACTCTTCGTCGCCTTGTCGAGGTTGGCACCAAGATTGCCCAGCTCGGCTATGCCAACGAGGGCGACGTCGAAGACCTAGTAAACCAGGCACAATCAGATGTTTACTCTGTGGGCGTAGGTGCCGCCACCGAAGACTACGTCGGTCTAAGCACCTCTATTGAAGCCGCCATCAACGAGATCGAGTCTGCCCAGAAGCGCGGCGGCGACATGGTCGGTGTTCCGACTGGTTTCATTGAGCTAGATGAACTAACCCACGGTTTTCACCCAGGCCAGCTAATCATCGTGGCGGCGCGACCTGCGGTGGGTAAGTCAACCATCGCGCTCGACTTCGCTCGTCACGCCGCGGTTAAGGCCGACAAACCAACCATCTTCTTCTCACTTGAAATGGGTCGAGCCGAAATTGCGATGCGTTTGCTTTCGGCCGAATCAAGCATTCCGCTGCAAAGCATGCGTAAGGGAACCATCGGTGATAACGAATGGTCACGCCTGGCCCAGGTTCGCGGCCAAATCAATGACGCACCACTTTTCATCGACGACAGCCCAAACCTGACTCTGGTAGAAATTCGTGCAAAGTGCCGCCGTTTAGCCCAGCGCGTGGGTCTCAAGATGATTGTCATCGACTACATCCAGCTGATGACCTCGGGTAAAAAGGTCGAATCTCGTCAGCAAGAGGTTTCTGAGTTCTCTCGTGCACTCAAGTTGCTCGCTAAAGAACTTCAGGTTCCGGTAATCGCACTGTCTCAGTTGAACCGTCAAGCAGAGCAAACCAAGGATAAAAAGCCAGAAATCTCGCACCTACGTGAATCTGGTTCGCTCGAGCAGGATGCCGACGTGGTTATCCTCTTGCACCGCGAGGGCATTGGTGAAAAAGATCACCCGCGCGTTGGTGAGGCTGACATCATCCTGGCCAAGCAGCGTTCCGGACCAACCGGTTTGGTGACCGTTGCCTTCCAAGGTCAATACTCACGCTTCATGAATATGAAACAGTAGGTTCATGGCCATTAAGCAAACCCCAAGAGTCGCTCAGGCGGCACGTGCATTCGTTAGCCTCGCAGTTGGTCTCTTCTTGACCTTCAGCCAATCACACGGTGCCGAAGTGGGTCTGCTTGCCTTGGGCATATTTGGCCTCGGTTTCGCTGCGCTAAACGGCTTTGCATCGGTGATTTTCCAAAAAGGTCTAGCGGCAATCGAGAATGTGCCACTAACTATGGTTGCCTTGCTAATCGGCATCTTCGCTTTGCTGGCACCCAACACAATTTCAGGCGCCGTCGATCAAACACTGACCCCAGCTGCCTCAGATTCACTCGCCTTCAAATTTTTGGTCACCGGGTGGGCCATCATCGCAGGGGCATTCGAGCTCTACCAGGCAAGACGAGCTGGTTTCAAGACTTTGGCTGGCCGAGACTTGTTGATCAACGCCTGCTTCGGGCTGCTACTGGCTCTGCTGTTTCTGCTCGCCCCGCTAGACATCGTCTCGCAGGTAGGGTTCCTCGGGGCTTATCTGTTGATGAGTGGAGTGCACGCCGCTATAAGTGCTGCTTCGCCCGCTGCTATTAGTGCTGCTTCGCCTGCAGCAAAAGCGAATGCATCCAAGTCGACGAAGGCTTAGGGTTGAATCATGGCAAAAAAGACTCGCAAAAAGGCTGACGCACGCTCGGCACGCACTTACATTTCTCTATCGTTCGTCGCCGCAATTTTTGTTGGCGTCATCATCTGGGGAAACAGCCGCGACCTAGAGCGGACAGCAATTTGGGCCGGTCTGTCATTCATCGTGGTGCTCGTTACCGTTGCCACCTTGGCACTTTCGGTCAAAGATGAACCAGCCGACGAGGGCAAGCCACGCCTTAAGTAGTTTTTAGAGCTGAACGCGCTTAGCCAAAGACTCAGCGAGACCCACATAGGTGTGTGGGCGCAGGGTTAGCAATCGAGCCTTAGCCTCTTCGCCAATCTCAAGTTCGTTTACGAACGCAATCATGTCGTCGCCACTTAGACGCTTTCCGCGGGTTAGCTCCTTTAGCAGGGCATACGGGTCGCTAATGTTTGAGCGGCCAGCGGCAACCTCGGCACGAATCACGGTCTGAATTGCTTCGCCCAGAATTTCCCAGTTGTCGCTTAGGTCAATGCCAAGCACCTCGCGAGACAGGGCAATCTCGCTCAATCCGCGGGTTACGTTGTCGATAGCCAAAAGCGAGTGACCGAAGCCAAGGCCGATGTTTCGCTGTGACGACGAGTCGGTCAGGTCGCGCTGAAGGCGTGAGGTGATTAGGGTCGAAGCCAGGCTTCCAAGGATGGCGTTTGAAAGCTCGAGGTTTGACTCAGCATTTTCGAAGCGAATCGGGTTGATCTTGTGAGGCATCGTCGATGAACCAGTTGCTCCAGGCACAGGAATCTGCTTGAAGTAGCCCATCGAGATGTATGACCAGATGTCGGTGCAGAGATTGTGCAGGATGCCGTTGAAGAGCGCGACCGATGCATAAAGTTCTGCCTGCCAGTCGTGCGATTCAATCTGGGTGGTCAGCGGGTTCCAGGTGAGGCCCAGACCGGTGACGAAGTCTTCAGACTCCTTGGTCCAGTTCACATCAGGCGCAGCAACCACGTGAGCCGAGAAAGTTCCGGTGGCACCCGAGAACTTGCCGAGATATTCGGCATTTTCGATGCGCTTTACCTGACGACCTAGGCGGTGAATGAAAACCGCGAGTTCTTTGCCCATGGTCGAAGGGGTTGCCGGCTGACCGTGAGTGTGTGAAAGCATCGCCGCATCAGCGTATTCGGCACTCAATTCGCGCAGTTTGGTGAGAAGTTTTTCAACGCGAGGTAGCCAAACCTGCTTCACGGCATCGCGCACTGTGATGGCGTAGCTGAGGTTATTAATGTCTTCGCTGGTGCAGGCAAAGTGGGTGAGTTCGAGTAGGTCGTCGCGACCAAGCTCGGTCAATTTGCCACGGATGAAGTATTCAACAGCCTTCACATCGTGCTTTGTGGTCGCTTCGGTGGCGGCGAGGGTAGCCACATCGGCATCCGAGAAATTCAAAACGATGTCTCGAAGCTGTTTGATCTGTTCTTCAGAGATTGGGGTGGCGGTGTGCAAAAGGTCGCGGTTGGCGAGGTGGATGAGCCACTCAATTTCAACCTCGATGCGGGCACGGTTTAGGCCGGCTTCTGACAGGTGAAAACCTAGGTCGGAAACGGCGGCACGATAACGGCCATCGAGAGGGGAAAGAGGCTGGATTGAAAGATTACTCACCCCTCTATATTGCCGTAACTTCTGCACAGATTGGAGGGTTTGTAGGGTTTTGGGTCTGGGCGGTCGATTGGCTAGTTCCATGAACCAAATTGACTTTGCCCTGAGAACTGCAGAAACCAGAGTGCAACTGGCGATTCCTAACCCGGAGCTTTGGTCTGGTTCGGCCTCGCAAGCCTGTGCCGAGGCAATCGAGAAGCTGGCTCACGAGCTTCGTCGCTTGCAAGACCAGTTAGCCGACTGGCGCTGGTAGTTGCCGGGCCATCGTGAATGCGAAGCATTTGATGCCTGAGATCTCTAGTTACGGGGGCGATGCAAAGATCGTGGCCACTCGAGGCGAGATCGATCGGGTGATGGCAGAGCTAAATGGCCTCGAAAGTTGGCTGCGTGCTCAGGTTGAACTGCAGGATTTTGCGGTTGAACCTGTGCTGCGAGTGCGTTTGGCGCTCGAATTGCCGCCAATCCTTGAAAGGTTGGGTCACATCAGAGATGCCTGCGGCCGAGCAGCCGATTCCTACTTCGGAACCGAGGCCGAACTGTCACGAGAATTGCGCGAAAACGCTGACCTGCCGGTGAAAAATATCGCGACCGGCTTCGCCGGTTTGGGTTCTGTGCTCGGTGTGCTCACCGAAACTTCGGTGAGTGCTGACCTGGTCGGCATCAATAACTCGGTGGCCCCTGCCAACTCCATTGCAGCACTGGCGAACCGTCTCAACGACACTGCAGAAGTGGGCCCAGCCTGGATCAGGATTGAAAAATTTCGCGAACCGGCTTCGCCGGTAAAAGCTGCCGACGGTTTAGTGGTTCCTGGTGAAGCGCGCTACGTGGTGTACATCCCCGGCACTCAGGCATGGGGGCCGAAAACCGGCTCGAATCCACTCGATTTAACTTCGAATTTTGGAGCAATTTCAAAAACCGGCTCCGCCGGTAGTGAGCGAGCAGTCGAGCTGGCAATGCAACAAGCGGGCATAAACCAAGCGTCTAAGGTTTTATTCGTCGGCCATTCTCAAGGCGGGCTGGTTGCGGCAAATATATCGAGCCGCTACGCGGGAAGTAAAGCGCTCACCTTTGGAGCGCCGATTAGCCAACTTGGGTCGGCGCTAACCTCAGACACTTTGGCGGTGGAACACAAGAACGATCTCGTTCCTCGGTTAGATGGCAAACCAAACCCGCTTGCCGAAAACTGGGTAACCGTTCGGCACGACCTGCCAGGTCGTGACCCGATTACACAGCACTCAATGAACGGTTATTGCGAAACTGCCACCGAGATAGACACCGCGGCGAACATGGGTGACCACAACGGTGGGCTTGGGCGCATCCGTGAAGAAATCGTGCAGTTCTCGGGCGGTAATCAAGGCCAAGCGTTCTACTTCGAGATAAAGCGAAACCCCTAGAGAATGCGCAATACCTTGAAGATGCCGCGGGCAAAGAACGAAAAGACGCTCATGATGATTGAGCCGAGCATCGCCCATCCGAGAGATTCGATGCTTAACCCGGCGGCAGTGAAGCCGTCAATCGAGAAGATTGGGCTACTGATTAGCTGGCTGAGCCAAGCGACGAGAAGCAGGATTGCTCCGTTGATTACGAACGAAATGAGCCCGAAGGTGAGGATGTATAGCGGCAAAGCCAAAACCTTAATCACTGGCGCAACTACGGAATTCACTAGCCCAAAGATGGCGGCCACCAAGAGATATGAACCTGCAATGGTCCAAAAATCCGCGCCGCCATAGGGGGCTAGGTGAATTGCGGTGATCCAGGTGGTGGTCAACCACAGTCCAACGGCATTAATAACGGTTCCAACTAGAAAACGAATCATGTCTTGATTGTGCCACTAAGCCGGTAAATTGGAGTAGATGAGTACTCAAGACACTTCGCGTATTCCTATGGTGCAGTTTCTGTCACCGGATGGAACGTACGGCGTGCCCGCAGAATACGCGGAATACGGGAAAATAATTGCCGACCTTAAGGAAGAAGACTTCCTAAAGTTCTACCGACACATGTCGCGCATGCGCCGCTTTGACAACGAAGCAACCGCATTGCAGCGCCAGGGTCAGCTGGGCCTTTGGGTGCCGGCGGTTGGCCAAGAGGCTGCCCAGATTGGTTCGGGCCACGCAGTTGGCAAGAACGACCACATCTTCCCTAGCTACCGCGAACACGGCGTAGCCATTACTCACGATATCGACCTAATGGCCGTCTTGAAGATGCTCCGAGGTGTAAACCACGGTGGCTGGAGCCCAGACGAAACCCGCTTTCACCTTTATGCCATCGTGCTTGGCACCCAGGTTATCCATGCAACCGGTTATGCAATGGGCGTCACCTTTGACGGCAAGGTCGGCACCGGTTTTGCCGAACGCGACGAAGCCGTCATCACCTACTTTGGCGATGGCGCAACCGCCGAGGGCGACATCTCAGAATCATTCTTGTTTGCGGCGATTAACAAGGCGCCTTTGGTGTTCTTCTGCCAGAACAACCAGTGGGCAATTTCTTCTTCGGTTGAAACCCAGACCACCGTTCCGCTATACCAGCGCGGCGCAGGCTTTGGTGTGCCGGGTATTCGCATCGACGGAAACGACGTATTGGCTAGCTACGCTGTGACCAAGAAACACATGGATGACGCGCGCAATGGCGGCGGACCATTCATGATCGAGGCTTTGACCTACCGAATTGGTGCCCACACCACCTCAGATGACCCGACCAAGTATCGCTCGCAAGAAGAGGTCGACTACTGGACTGCCCGTGACCCAATTGCTCGTCTAGAGAAGTTCTTGCGTCGCCAGGGCATCAACGATTCATTCTTCGAAAAGTGTGCCGAAGAAAACGAAATCATGGCCGGCGAAATTCGAGCGCAGACTTTTGCTCTTCAGGCACCGCCAATTGAGAACATGTTCCAGCACGTATATGCCGAAAGCCACCCTCTGATTGAAGAGCAGGCCGCCTGGCTAAAGGGTTACGAGTCTTCATTCGGGGCCGAGGCTTCAACCGAAGGAGGTGCCGCATAATGCCAAACACAGTTGAAATGACGATTGTTAAAGCCATTAACGCCGGCATCCGCAAGGCAATGGCCGACAACGACAAGGTTCTTGTCTTCGGCGAAGACGTTGCCGCACTCGGTGGCGTGTTTCGAGTAACCGAGGGCATCCTTGCCGAGTTTGGTCCTAAGCGAATCTTCAACTCCCCGATTGCCGAAGCCGGCATCATCGGCACCGGTATCGGTCTGGCAATGCGTGGATACCGCCCGGTTGCCGAAATTCAGTTCGACGGCTTCATCTTTCCGGCCTTCAACCAAATCACCACTCAGCTGGCCAAGATGCACAACCGTTCAGAGGGTGCGACCAAGATGCCTATGGTCATCCGTGTTCCTTACGGAGGTGGCATTGGCGCTATCGAGCACCACTCAGAAAGCCCAGAGGCCTACTTTGCGCACACTCCGGGTCTGCGAGTAATCAGCCCGAGCAACCCGAACGATGCCTACTGGATGATTCAGCAGGCCATCGCTAGCGAAGACCCAGTTTTGTTCTTTGAACCTAAGCGTCGCTACTGGCAGAAGGGCCCGGTTGATCTCGAGAACCCGCCTGCCGGCATGCACCAGGCCACCGTGCTTCGCCAGGGCAACGATGTGACCATCGCCGCCTACGGCCCAATGGTCGCAACAGCACTTCAGGCTGCCGAGATCGGCGCAACCGAAGGCCGTTCAATCGAGGTAATCGACATGCGTTCGATGGCTCCGATTGACTTCGCAACCATCCTTGAATCGGTCAAAAAAACCGGCCGCCTGATTGTGACTCACGAAGCGAACACCAACGTTTCGGTTTCATCCGAGGTTGCCGCTCGCGTTGCCGAGCTAGCTTTCTATCACCTCGAGGCCCCGGTGCTGCGCGTCGGCGGGTTCGATGTGCCTTACCCAGCGGCCAAGCTCGAAGAGAAGTTCTTGCCAGACGCCGACCGACTTCTTGAAGCGGTTGACCGCTCATTGGGCTACTAGAAGGATTCGACTATGAGCCAGACTGCATACTTCAACCTCCCGGATGTCGGTGAGGGTCTAACCGAGGCCGAGATCGTCACCTGGAAGGTGAAGGTTGGCGACCAGATTTCGGTGAACCAGATCATCGTCGAGATTGAGACCGCGAAGTCTCTGGTTGAGCTGCCATGCCCATTCGAGGGTGTAGTAACCGAGCTCATGGCCAAAGAGGGCGACACCGTAGAGGTTGGCAAGCCAATCATCGCGGCTACCGTTGCCGACGGAGCAGTCGGTGCCGTAAGCACCGCAACTCGCTCAATTCAGGTAATCCCTGAGGAGTCATTGCCTGCCGTTGCCGAACAGCACGCTTCAATCATCACCAGCGTTCCTCAGGTTGCCGCCGCCGAAGCCAAGACTCCGAACCTTGTTGGTTATGGAGCCGCGGGTCACGGAGTTTCTCGCCGTCGCCCAGGTGCCGCCGTTCCCGCTGCCACCGGAATCATCGCTGGAGTCTCAAACCCGGCAACCGCTTTGCCAGTAGCAGCTGCTGGCCTAGCCGAAGACAAGGTTTTGGCTAAGCCGCCAATTCGCAAGCTCGCTCGCGACCTAAACGTAGACATCACCAAGGTTCGTGCAACCGGCCCTGGCGGCGAAGTGCTTCGCGAAGATATCCTTGCCGGTGCTGAGCAGGCTTCAGTCTTCCGCAACCTAACCACCCCTGACGTTCCTCAGGCACGCGAAGAGCGTATCCCGGTAAAGGGTGTTCGTAAGGCAATCGCTAACGCGATGGTTTCATCGGCATTCACCGCACCGCACGTGAGCATCTTCGTTGACGTTGACGCGACCCGCACCATGGAATACGTCAAGCGTCTCAAGGCCTCGACCGACTTCGCCGGCGTAAAGGTGACCCCGCTGTTGATCATGGCGAAGGCCATGATTTGGGCAGTGCGTCGCAACCCGATGGTGAACTCAACCTGGACAGACGAAGAGATCATCGTTCACAACTTTGTGAACTTCGGAATCGCTGCGGCTACCCCGCGCGGTCTGATTGTGCCAAACATCAAGGATGCAGACCAGATGTCGATGCTTGAGCTGGCCAAGGCCATCGAAAACCTTGCCGCGGTTGCCCGAGAAGGCAAGACCACTCCGGCAGACATGCGTGACGGAACAATTACCATCACCAACATCGGCGTATTTGGAGTTGACACCGGAACCCCGATTTTGAACCCGGGCGAGGTTGGCATTGTTGCCCTTGGTTCGATTCGCCCGAAGCCATGGGTGGTCAATAACGAGATTCAGGTTCGACAGGTAACTACCATCGGTGCAACCTTCGACCACCGCGTGGTTGACGGTGACGTAGCCTCGCGCTTCGTCCAGGATGTTGCCTCGGTAATGGAAGAGCCTGCACTACTGCTCGACTAGAACTGCACAGAGACGGCGACCGGAGGGTCGCCGTTTTTGTAATTTAATTTGAGCGGCTCCGCCGCTCTACAAAATGTTGCCAGCTACGTTGGTTGGCTAAAGCCATCCACCCTTGAGCAGGCCCAGTTCCCTAGGTCTGTTCTTTCGCCGAGGGGCAAGCCACTGCTTCGGCCTAAAGAATGGACTTAAAGTACAAGGGCCCAACTTTCGTTGGGCCCTAAGCTGACGGGCGGAACCGCCAGCGGAGTGCTTTAAATGTAACAGGGCGCCGAAAGAGTGTCTACGAACAACACCAAAATGTGGGTAAGTTCCAGAAATCGCAGTATTGACAATCATTATCAATAAGCCATAGTGTGAGCGTATGAACCCACTTATGGAAGCAAGCGCCGCCGGTATGTCTATTTGGGAAGAGGCGTGGGGCATCTTCACCGACCCTGCTCACATAATGGCTGAGTTGAGCTGGACCATCATCCAAGATGTGATTCTCGTCTGGTTGCTCTATGGCACCGTGTGGAAGAAAATGATTTTGCCTCGCCTGCACGAGAAGTTCGAC
>CANGGK010000045.1 GCA_947453475.1 Microbacteriaceae bacterium | reverse complement strand
GGTGACGGTTGATGTTTTCAATGACCACAATCGAGTCGTCTACCACTCGACCGATTGCGATGGTCAATGCGCTAAGGGTGAATAGGTTGAGCGAATAGCCAAACCAGCCGAGACCGATGAAGGTAATCAACACCGAGGTAGGAATCGAGATTGCAGTTACCAGGGTTGAGCGAACAGACATCAAGAAAATGAGAATTACGATGATCGCGAAACCTAGACCAAGTAGACCCTCAGTGCTCAAGTTCTCAAGCGATTTACTGACGTATGGTGCCTGGTCGAAGATGGTGGTGATTGTTACATCGCCAAGCTTCTTCTTCAACTCGTCTAGTTTGGCCGTCACGCCCTTCGAGATGGCAACCGTGTTGGCGTCTTGAGTCTTAGTGATTGAGATGGCAAGAGCCGCCTTGCCGTTTACGCGGGCAATTGAGGTGACCGGTGCGTTTTCGTATGTGACGGTGGCCACATCGGCGATAGTTAGCGCTGTTACTGAAGTGCTAACTGTTGGGGTGCTCGTGGTCGGAATTTTGAAACCAGATGGAATCTGGCCAGTGAAACCAGATGGCATTCCCGAGAGGCTTGGTGTGCTTGAAGTGCTCGACACGGTGGTCTTCGAGCCGATCAAAGGCAATGCCTTGAAGGCAGCAAGGGAGTTCACCGGAGTTCCCACCTCAACCGAAATCGAACCCTTGTTGTCGTCGATGGTTCCGGCAGGAATTACGAAACCATTCGCCTGAAGTGCGCTGGTAATTGACTGCGAAGTAAGACCGTTTGCAGTCAAAACGCTCTGCTTCAGCTTTAGATTGATGCGCTTCTCAACTACGCCAGAAATGGTTACGTCACGGACGCCCGGAACCGAAGAAAGTAGCGGGGTTGCGGCATCCGCCAGGACCTTACCAATTGCTTCGTTGTTGCCGCTGTTCGCCGAGATTCCAAGGGCAATAACTGGCACTGAGTCGAATGAACCAGAGAGGATCTTCGCGCTTGCGTCTGCTGGCAAACTTAGGGTTGCCAAGGCAGAGTTTAGGTTTTCTTTGACCTTCGCGGTGCTGGTGCCGTAGTCAAATTCCACACGCACGATTGAAACGTTGCTCTGAGAGGTTGAAGACGAGGTTACGAGTCCATCGATTGCGCGCACAGCGGCCTCGATTGGCTGACTAACCTGCTTGTCGACAACCTCTGGCGATGCACCGATGTAGGTGGTGACAATGGCTGCCTGAGGAGTCTCAAAGCTTGGAATCAGCTCTTGCTTTAAACCTCCGACCGAAATCAAGCCGAAGATGGCAATGATGATCGTAATTAGTGCGACAACCGAGCGGTTGGCAAGGCTTAGTTTGGCGAGACGGTACACGGAAATCCCCTTTGAGAACGGTAGTACCTAGGCTAACCCAGTTGCCTCTCTATAGATTCCTGCCAACAGGCTAGTTACTGAGATTTTGCTGTGAGTTTGAGTTTTACCGCGCTGGCAATTGCCGCGATTCCGATCGAAGAAACAATCACAACCAGAGACGTGTTGGTCGAGATTTCGGGTGCCCATTCAATCGGGTGGCCGCCATTGATGAATGGCAGTTCGTTTACATGCATCGCATGAGCCACCAGTTTGACGCCAATGAAAGCAAGGATGAATGCGATGCCGTACTTTAGGAACTCAAGTTTGTCGAGAAGGCCGCCGAGCAAGAAGTAAAGCTGGCGCAACCCCATCAACGCGAAAACGTTGGCAGCAAAGACGATGAACGCATCGGTTGTAATGCCAAAAATTGCTGGAATTGAGTCGAAGGCAAACATTACGTCGGTAACCGCGATGGCCAAGAAAACCACGATCATTGGCGTGAAAACCTTTTTGCCATTCACGAGGGTTCGTACCTTTGCGCCGTCGAATGATTCAGAAACGTGAATTCGCTTGCGAAGCAAAACAATCAGTTTGCTTTCAGAATCTTCATCGGCGTCTTCGGTGCGGAATGCCTGGTGGTAGGCGGTGTAAATCAGGAATGCGCCAAATAGGTAGAAGATGGCGCTGAATGATTCGATCAATGCGGCGCCGGCAAGGATGAACAATCCTCTGAGAACGAGAGCCATTACAACGCCCACCATGAGTACCTCTTGCTGGTACTTCTTTGGCACCGAGAAGCGACTCATGATGATGACGAAGACGAACAGGTTGTCGACGCTCAGGCTGTATTCAGTGAGCCAACCGGCGTAGAACTGGCTAGCCGCTTCTGGGTTGCCAAGCCAGGCGATAAGACCACCGAAGCCGATTGCCAGCAGCGCATAGAAGGCAACCCATATAGTCGATTCTTTCGCGCTTGGAACGTGAGGGCGCTTGAAAATAATGAGCACATCGGCAATCAAGATAGCCGTCAAAATCACCATCGCGGCGACTTCGAACCATACTGGCAAGGCTGAATGCATTTTCTGTGCTCTCTTTAAGCGAGCTCGAACTGACCGCCCTCGATCTGACCCTGCTTGCGGTACATATCGAGTTTCTGGCGAGTGTCGGCAATGTCTAGGTTGCGCATGGTTAGTTGGCCGATGCGGTCGCCAGGGCCGAATGCGGCATCCTCGGTGCGCTCCATCGAAAGCTTCTCTGGGTGGTAGCTGAAGTTCTCGCCCTCGGTGTTGACGATGGTGTAGTCGTCGCCGCGGCGAAGTCGAAGTGTTACCGATCCGTTGATGGCCGAAGCAACCCACTTCGTTAGGGACTCACGAAGCATCAGGGTCTGAGGGTCTAGCCAGCGACCTTCGTAAAGTAGGCGACCCATGCGGCGACCTTCGGCGTGGTAGGCGGCAACTGTGTCTTCGTTGTGCACTGCTGAAATCAAGCGCTCGTAGGCGATGTGAAGCAACGCCATACCTGGCGCCTCATAGATTCCGCGACTCTTTGCCTCGATAATGCGGTTTTCAATCTGGTCGCTCATTCCGAGACCGTGACGACCACCGATTTCGTTAGCCTTCATGATCACGTCGACCGCGCTCTCAAGGTTTTCACCGTTGATGGCAACCGGGCGACCCTGACGGAAGGTAATCTTCACGTCTTCGGTCTTGATTTCGACAGACGGATCCCAGAACTTCACGCCCATGATTGGTTCGACAATCTCGTATGAGGTGTTGAGCTCTTCAAGGGTTTTGGCTTCGTGGGTTGCCCCAAGCATGTTCGCGTCGGTTGAGTAAGCCTTTTCTACAGATGCGCGGTACGGAAGGTCGCGCTCGAGTAGCCATTCGCTCATTTCGTGGCGGCCACCGAGTTCGGTTACGAAGTCTTGGTCGAGCCAAGGCTTATAGATGCGAAGGTTTGGGTTGGCAAGTAGACCGTAGCGGTAGAAGCGCTCGATATCGTTTCCTTTATAGGTCGAACCATCACCCCAGATTTCAACGCCATCCTGGTGCATAGCGCGAACCAGCATGGTGCCAGTAACAACGCGGCCTAGGGGAGTTGTGTTGAAGTAAACCTTGCCGCCGGTGCGGATGTGAAACGCGCCGCAGGCGATAGCCGCGAGGCCTTCTTCTGCCAGAGAGTTACGGCAGTCGACTAGTCGACCTTCTTCTGCGCCATAAAGTTTTGCACGTGACGGAATCGAGTCAATGTCGTCTTCGTCGTACTGACCAAGGTTTGCGGTGTAGGCAAACGGAACAGCGCCTTTCTCGCGCATCCATGCGACTGCGACAGACGTGTCTAGGCCGCCTGAAAAGGCAATGCCAACTTTTTCGCCAACTGGGAGGGATGCAAGTACTTTAGTCATACCCTCAAGTTTACGGCTAACCGAGCAGAGACTTCATTTGCTTATAGATAACTCCAGCGGCCCAGACCGGATTGATGCGCGTCATAATGTCCATCATTGTTGCATCCTGGCCGACGGTGATGCGAGGTTTGTTCTTCTCGATTGCATCGACCATTATTTTGGCGGCAACGGGAGCTTCGGTCATCTTGAACTTTGCAGCGTCAGCAGAACCTTCGGCTGGAACAGCCATGCCTGAATTAGCTGCGATGTTGGTGTTGATTGCCCCAGGAAAAACGATTGTTACACCGACCTTGGTGGTCAACAACTCTGAGCGCAGACCTTCGGTGAAGAGTTTGATGGCAGCCTTTGATGCACCATAAACACTTTGGCCAGGAACAGGCGCATAAGCACCCATGGACGAGACGTTAAGAATGTGAGCCTCTGGGCGGGCTAGAAGGCCGGGCAAGAATGCCTTGGTCAGCATTAGCGGGCCGTGAAAGTTTACGTTCATTACCCTTGCGGCTGCTTCAACTGTCAAATCTTTGATCATCACGAAAGGCTGGATGATTCCGGCGTTATTGATAAGCCCATCGACTACGCCAAACTTTGCTTCAACCGCGGCTGGGAGGGCGAGCACCTTGGCGTCATCGCTGACATCGAGAACGAAAGTTTCAACCTTGCCGCCAGCGGCGGTTGCGAGTTTTTTAGTTTCTTCAAGAGTTTCCGCTCGCATGTCGATCGCTGCAACGCTTGCGCCGCGCTTAGTGAGTTCGAGGGTGAGCTGGCGGCCCATTCCGCTGCCTGCTCCGGTGACTACGATTACTTTTCCATTGACCTTCATGTGGTTCCCCTTTTTATGTGGTGTTCCTACTTGGAGACTACGCCTCTTAAGTAACTCCACGCGCCGGTTGCCCAAAGTGTCCAGATAACCAGCAGTGGCTGGAAAAAGAGACGAATCAATCTTGCCTGGTCGGTGTTGAGGCCGAAGGCATCCGTGTGCGTTAGATACTGCGAGATGTTTCCCGGAAAAACGGCGATGAAGAACAGGGCGGTTACTAACCCAATTTGAATCTGAAATTTCGACAGTGATGTCAGAGCCAGACCGAGCGAAATCTCTACAACCCCAGATGCTAGAACCACTAAGTCAGGGTCGAGCGGTAACCAGGATGGTACTTGAGCTTGGAAAGTGGCGCGGGCAAAAGTTAGGTGGCCAATGCCGGCAAACGTCAGAGCCGCACCGAGTAATAACCGTGCCAGAAACTTCGTTGTCTTCATGTCGGCAACCTAACACACGGGTTCACAACTAAACTCGTGAAACATGGTCGAGTGGTCATTCTTGGATAGTCTTGCTGCGCTAGAGCAGGGTTGCAAGATCATCGATGTCGACCCTGCGAATCTGAAGTCGACTCGCGAATGGTGCCTCAATGGCAAGGCCATTGCTTGGGAGAGGCCGCTAAGTAAACGCGACATGGTTGCGCTAGGTGATGGGGCTCCTAAAGGTCGAGTTCTGGCCGTGCACATGCCAGACATGATTACTCGTGACGCTTGGATTCAAACCGTGCCGCAAATCTGTTTTGTGAGCCAACATTTTGCTAACTACCCTGCAGTTCTAGTCGACATGGAACTTGCCGATGAGCAGCTGATTCGAGAGTTGTTTACCGATGGCGTTGAAGCAGCCTCGCGCAACCGGCTCTAGTGGTCTTTTCGGTTAGGCTGAAAAAGTAAAGTCGCTTTACGAAAGATTGGTTAGCAATGAGGCTAGAACACGATCTACTTGGTGAACTCGAAGTTCCCGAAGGTGCCTATTGGGGCGTGCACACCGCTCGAGCGGTAGAGAACTTTGGCATTTCTGGCGTTGCGATTGGGCACTATCGATCACTGGTGCGGGCCTTGGGCTTTATCAAAGAGGCATCTGCGATGGCCAACTTCGAACTTGGAGAGTTGGCTAAAGAGCAGTTCGAGCCAATCAAGGCAGCCTGCATCGAAGTTAGAGACGGAAAGTTTGACTCCGAGTTCGTGGTCGACGCCATCCAGGGCGGTGCTGGCACCAGCACTAACATGAACGCTAATGAAGTGATCGCAAACCGTGCTCTTGAACTCGCGGGCTTCGCCAGAGGTGCTTACGAACATATTCACCCTTTGAACCACGTCAACATGTCGCAGTCGACAAATGACGTGTATCCGACCGCAATTAAAGTCGCGCTGATAATCGAGATCTTGGCGCTGCTCGACGAACTCGAACGCTTGCGTTCTGCCTTCGCTGCGAAGGGTGTCGAGTTTGCCCAAGTAATAAAGATGGGCCGCACTCAGTTGCAAGATGCGGTGCCAATGACTCTGGGTCAAGAGTTCACGGCCTATGGTGTGACTATTTCTGAAGACGAGTCTCGACTTCGCGAAGCAATTCGCTTGCTAAGCGAAATAAATCTTGGCGGAACAGCCATTGGAACGCAGTTGAATACTCCAGAGGGTTATGCCCAGGCTGTTTGCCGTCATCTAAGCGACCTTTGCGAACACGACTTTGTAGTGGCCGACAACCTAATTGAAGCTACGCAAGATACCGGGGTGTTCGTTACCGCTTCAAGTGTTCTAAAGCGGTTGGCCATCAAGCTATCCAAAATTTCTAACGACTTACGGTTGCTCTCGAGCGGGCCGCGCGCTGGCTTTGGCGAAATCAATCTGCCACCACGCCAAGCTGGCTCCTCGATCATGCCTGGCAAGGTAAACCCGGTGATTCCAGAGGTGATTAACCAGATTGCCTTCACGGTCATCGGTAACGACACAACTGTGACCATGGCATCTGAGGCTGGACAGCTGGAATTGAACGCCTTCGAGCCAATCATTGCGCGCTCGTTGCTCATGAGCATCACTTATCTACGTCGCGGCTGCAAGGTGCTGGCAGAGTTCTGTGTCAACGGCATCACCGCGAATGTTGAATACCTGCGAAAGACGGTGGAGAATTCCATCGGGCTCGTAACCGCCATTTCGCCTCGAATCGGTTATGAAAACGCGACTGCCGTTGCAAAGCGTGCGCAGGAAACCGGCCAATCTGTGCGAGAAGTGGTAATCGAAATGCACTTACTGACTGCAGATGAATTTGACCAAATTCTTGGAGACATAGATAGGCTGACCGGTCGTGGGTAAACTTGTCAGGTTGCCCTCGTAGCTCAGTGGATAGAGCAAGAGCCTTCTAATCTCTTGGTCGCAGGTTCGATTCCTGCCGGGGGCGCTTCGTTTTCTCAGTGCCATAGACTCACGGCATGCGCACATTTCGTCGAATAATGACCATCGCACTTATAGCTGGCATTGCCTCGTTTGCAATCGTTCCGTTTCTTATTCCGTTTCATACGTCTGGCACCCTCAATAATGTCGACGCGGCGGGGCCGCAGGCAAAATTCGAGAAACTTGGCGGCGTTTCGGTCCATCTAGAACGCGTCGCCTACGCCGGCACCTGCAATTGCAAAGCGCCACTGCTTGTTCTCATGCATGGCTTCGGTGCCAGCACCTTTTCATGGCGCGAAGTCGAAGAGCCTTTATCCAAGTTAGGTGAGGTCGTTGCCTACGATCGACCTGGTTTTGGCTTCACCGAACGCCCAACGAGTTGGACCAAAACCAACCCTTACTCCTTTGCCGGCAATTTCAACATCCTGGATGATTTGATCGCAAAGTTTGGAGTCGACCGCAAAGTGATTTTGGTCGGGCATTCTGCTGGTGGGCAGTTGGCAGCTGAATATGCGCGCTTGAATCCGACCAAGGTCTCAAGTTTGATCCTGGTTGATCCAGCCGTTCTAACTACTGGGGGTGGCCCAGAGGGTATCCAGTGGGTTTATGACATCCCCCAGATTGCCAAGCTGGGCCCAATTCTGGTCTCAAGCATCGCTACCTCGGGTGATCAGCTCATTTACCAAAGTTTTGCAGATAAAGCGAAGGTGACAAAAGCTGTACTTGCCGGATACCACCGCCCACTCAAGGTTGCCGGTTGGGAGCAAGCCTTTTGGAACTTTGCCACGGCGTCTAGACAAAATCAGCTTGCAGCTAATCTCGGCAAACTGAAGCAGCCCACGCTATTAATCACCGGGTCGGCTGACACCGTTGTGCCAACTGCAGACACTATTAAGTTGAAGGCGATGATTCCAGGAAGCATGCTCGAAATTATCGCCTCGGCAGGTCACTTGCCTCACGAAGAGCAGCCAGAGGCGTTCATCTTAGCTGTCGAGCACAACTGGGCGGCTCTGACTAGGTAACCGCGAACTAAGCCTGTGGACCTTTGTGGAAGTGTTCGAAAACCAGGTTGGTGCGGGTAGATGCCACAGTCGCGTTGTTCGACAGGTTCTCGAGTACAAACTCTCGTACCGAGTCGGAATCGGTTACGGCAAGGTGAACAATAAAGTCTTCAGAACCGCCTAGAAAAAAGACTTGGATGACCTCTGGACGCTCACGCATCTGCTGCATGAAGTCTGAAAGGTGAGCTCGAGCGCCGGCGCGCAAAGTGACCGAAATAAGAACTTCGGTTCCGAGGCCGAGTTTCGCCGGCTCAACGTTGGCGCTAAAGCCAGAAATAACTCCACGAGTCACAAGTGAACGCACTCGGCTAATGCAGGTGGATTGTGCAATTCCTACGGCTGCGGCTAAGTCGGCATTGGTGATTCGCGCATTCTGCTGCAGCAGTCGAATGAGTTCGAGGTCGATTTCGTCTAGTGGAGCCTCTTGCTGAAGATTCTTCGTTGCCATGGTCTAATTTCCTCGAATTCCTGAATTTATTAACTAAATTAGCCTATTCACCGAATAATCTGCAATGTTTACACGTTTGTAATGAATTTACTGCAATCTTGAGGGAGATTTAGTTCAACCCAAGGAGTAAGAAATGCGCGTAGGCATCCCAACCGAAATCAAGAACAACGAAAACCGCGTTGCTATCACCCCCGCAGGCGTGCACGAGTTGGTTCGTCGCGGCCACGAGGTGTTCATCCAAGCCGGTGCAGGTATCGGTTCAGGTTTCACTGACGCAGCGTATGTCGCTGAGGGAGCGAAGATGCTCGCTACCGCCGAAGAGGTTTGGGCCAAGGGTGACCTTCTATTGAAGGTCAAAGAGCCAATCGCAGCGGAATACCCATTGCTTCGCAAAGACCAGGTCTTGTTCACCTACCTACACCTCGCAGCTTCGCGCCCTTGCACCGATGCTTTGGTGAACGCAGGCACTACGGCGATTGCTTATGAAACCGTTCAGTTGCCTAACCGCGCCTTGCCACTGCTTCAGCCAATGTCAGAGGTGGCAGGTCGACTTTCAGCGCAGATCGGTGCATACCAGTTGATGTCTAACGAGGGTGGCCCGGGCGTTCTTATGGGTGGAGTACCAGGAGCGCCAAAGGCCAAGGTTGTCGTCATCGGTGGTGGTGTTGCCGGTGAGCACGCGGCAACTATGGCGCTTGGAATGCAGGCCGATGTAACCGTAATCGACATTTCGCTGCCAAAGCTTCGTGAACTCGACGCTCGCTTTGGCGGTGTCGTCAAGACTCGCGTCTCTACCGCTTATGAAATCGCTGAGCAGCTTAAGGACGCCGACCTTGTAATCGGCTCGGTGCTTATCCCGGGCGAGAAGGCTCCAAAGCTCGTCACCGACGCCATGGTCGCCAAGATGAAGCCAGGCTCAGTGCTTGTCGACATTGCAATTGACCAGGGCGGGTGCTTCGAGAACTCAAAGCCAACGACACACGACAACCCGACCTACAAGGTTCACAACAGCACCTACTACTGTGTTGCAAATATGCCGGGTGCCGTTCCGGCGACTTCAACTCGTGCTTTGACAAACGCAACCTTGCCTTACGTTATTGCCCTAGCTGAAAAGGGTTGGAAGACCGCTCTTCAGGCCGACGCTGCTTTGGCACTGGGTCTAAACACACACGAGGGCTACGTAACCTATGCGGGCGTTCAGCACGCATTCGCCGACGTACCGTTCAAGTCGCTTGCCGAGGTTCTTGCCTAAGAGTCACAGTTCAACAAAAGGCCCGACGCTCTCTCGTCGGGCCTTTTGCTTTAAGCATGATTTGGCTATGCGGGTTGCTGCTGGGTGATGCAGTGAATGCCACCGCCGCGGGCAAAGAGCGGGCGTGCGTCAACTAGAACAATCTCGCGGTCTGGGTATGCCTGCTGAAGTGTGGCAACTGCTCGGCCGTCGTTTGCGTCGCCAAAGCCGCATAGAATAACGCCGCCATTCACCACGTAGTGATTGATGTAGCTGTAATCGACGAAACCTTCGTCGTCGCTGAGCGTTGTCGGTGCAGCAACCGGGATGAGCTTGAAGTCGCCAGCCTCCTCGAGCGTGCGTCGCACTTCTTGGCTAATTGCAAAGTCTGGGTGTTCTGGGTTTTCTTGGCTGTGAAACAGGATTGTGTTTTCGTTGGCGAAGCAAGCGACAATGTCAACATGCCCGCGAGTGCCAAATTCGTCGTAGTCGCGGGTGAGTCCGCGACGAAGCCAGATTGCCTCGCTGGTGCCGAGTTTCGAATGAATCTCTGCTTCAACTTCTTCGCGAGACCAGGATGAGTTGCGACCTTCGCCCAATTGCACGGTTTCGGTTAGCAACACGGCACCGGCACCGTTCACGTGAATGCCACCACCCTCGTTGATAAGAGGGGAGTGGATAGTCGAGACCTCGATCTGCTCGTTGATGAATTCGGCGACCCTGGCATCCTTGTTCCAGGTGGCCCATTTTTGTGCACCCCAACCGTTGAATATCCAGTTCACTCCAGCTATTTTGCCGGCGGAATCCTTCACGAAGGTTGGGCCGATGTCACGCATCCAAGCATCGTTGAGTTCTGCAGAAATCAACTCGACGCGAGGGTCAAGAAAGGCTCGAGCAACCTCTAGGTCATCGCTCTCGCAAAGCATCGAAACTGGTTCGAAGAGAATGATGGCATTGGCTACAGCTGCCCAGGTTTGGCGGGCCTCCATTGCTTCGCCTTCGGTCTCGCCAAGTGTGTAACCACTGGACGGCCATGCCATCCAAGTGCGAGCGTGTGGCTCCCACTCGGCGGGCATAAACCAGTTGCTCATTAGTAACTAACTCCCGCGATTCCGCCTTCTAGTCCTTCTCCAGATTCGGTGCGAGGGTTGACGACTGCCTCGGTCAACATGTCGTAGGTGTCTGGGCGGCGCGTGGCCAAGAATGGGAAAAGGTCTAGCCAGTCGCGACGTTGGTCTAGGTCGAGATCGGCAACCAATACCTCGTCGCCCGAACGACCTGCTCTAGCGAGAATTCGACCGTAAGGGTCACTGATAAAGCTGCTGCCGTAGAAGTCAATCGAGCCTTCGTTGCCATAGCGATTTGGAACAACCATGAAGGTTCCGTTGGCGATGCCATTGCCAACAATCACTTGCTGCCAGAGCGGGGCCGTATCGAATTCCGGGTGGTCTGGCTCTGAACCGATTGCGGT
>CANGGK010000044.1 GCA_947453475.1 Microbacteriaceae bacterium | reverse complement strand
TGAGACCTGGCCTTACCCAGTAGCAAAACATAAGTCGGATTATTCGGCCAAGGGATCGGCGCCAATTCTGGTGGTGGGAACTACCGGTGACCCCGCGACGCCTTATGGCCAAGCCGTTTCGGTTGCAACCAAGGTGCTTAGCAACGGGCACCTGGTTACCTATAACGGCGAAGGGCACACCGCTTATGGCCGTTCAAACGAATGCGTGTCATCTGCCGTTGATAACTATTTCATAAAGGGCACCGTTCCGGCAGTAGACCCGGGCTGCTAAAAACCTTGATCTGACGCGGGTTTTCGTGTTCTCAAACCCTCTGGGCGACACACCGGCGATAAATCAACCGCGTTTGCGACTTTCTTATTCCTGCAAATCGCTATGCTCAGAAACGGAGCGTTAACGTGCCCCGCTGCTGGCAAAGGTGCCAGCAGAAATTCTAAGAACATTGGAGTTCTATGGGATCGTCAGAACAAGATCGAGTGTGGGCTGAAACACAGGCCTCACCCGAGTTCCAGGACCTAAAACGAAAGTTTCGCGGATTTGCTTTTCCGCTAACAGTCGCCTTCCTGGCATGGTATTTCCTTTACGTAATCCTCACCGCTTTTGCGCGTGAATGGATTGCAACCCCGGTAATCGGCAACATAAACATTGCTCTGGTTCTGGGGCTTTTGCAATTCGCCTCAACATTCCTAATCATGTGGCTTTACGAGCGCCACTCTTCGAAGAACCTAGATGCCGCATCTGAAAAGATTCGCGACAAGGTAGACAAGGAGCTCGCAAAGTGAGTTCATCAACACTGAGCACGATTCTCTTCGCGGTTTTCGTTGCGTTCACGCTGGTTCTGGTTTTCCGTGCCGGTCGCTCAACAAAGAAGTCATCAGACTTCTACGATGGCGGAGGTTCATTCTCTGGTTTCCAGAACGGTCTAGCTATCGCCGGTGACTACATGTCGGCAGCTTCGTTCCTAGGTATTGCCGGAACCATTGCACTCTTTGGTTACGACGGCTTCTTGTATTCAATCGGTTTCTTGGTTGCTTGGTTGGTAGCGCTGTTGCTAATCGCCGAGCCGCTTCGCAACTCGGGTCGCTTCACCATGGGAGACGTTCTTGCATTCCGCATGAGACAGCGCCCGGTTCGTGGTGCAGCTGCAACCTCAACCCTCGTAGTTTCGGTCTTCTACTTGATGGCTCAAATGGTGGGTGCCGGTGCGCTGGTTTCACTATTGCTTGGCATCACCGACCCAGGAGCAAAGAGCTGGATCATCGGCGGTGTAGGTATCTTGATGATCATCTATGTAACCGTCGGTGGCATGAAGGGCACCACATACGTGCAGATCGTGAAGGCATTCTTGCTGATGATCGGTGCGATTTTGTTGACCTTCATGGTGTTGTGGACCTTCCACTTCAACGTTTCTGAGCTACTGGGTGCCGCCGCTGAAAAGTCGGGCAAGCACGAGGCATTCCTGCAGCCAGGTTTGAAGTTCGGCAAGGAAATCCTTGACCCTACCTCGGGCCTCGTTGATGCGGGTAAGACTCTGATCAGCAAGCTTGACCTAATCTCGCTTGGTATGGCCTTGGTTCTCGGAACCGCAGGTCTGCCACACATCCTGATTCGTTTCTACACTGTTCCTACTGCCAAGGCTGCCCGCAAGTCGGTCAACTGGGCAATCGGTAACATCGGTGCTTTCTACCTAATGACCATTGCGCTTGGTTTCGGTGCAGCCGCTCTATTGAGCCGCACCAACCTGTTCCGTGGCTACAAGGCTGACGTCACCGGCTGTCTAATCGACGCAAAGGGTGCTCCAATTGTGGATGGCGCCGCTGCGTGTACCCACCTTGAGAATGTTGCGAACCTATCAGCTGATGCAAAGAAGCTATTGGTTCCAATTGACCCATCGGGTAACGTTGCTGCTCCTCAGCTTGCCGAGTTCCTTGGTGGCGGTGCCGGTACCACCGGTGGCGCAATCATGCTCGCAGTCATCGGTGCAATCGCGTTTGCGACCATCCTTGCCGTTGTTGCTGGTCTAACCCTTGCTAGCTCGTCATCGTTCGCACACGACTTGTATGCAAACGTCATCAAGCGCGGCAATGTTACCCAGGAGAAGGAAGTGCGCGTTGCAAAGATCTCAGCAATGGTGATCGGTGCAATCGCAATCGTCCTCGCAATCGGTGCACAGTCTATGAACGTCGCCTTCTTGGTTGCCATCGCATTCGCGATTGCTGCCTCGGGCAACCTTCCTGCAGTTCTTTACTCACTGTTCTGGAAGAAGTTCAACACTCGCGGTGCCGTTTGGGCAATCTATGGTGGCCTCGGTGCTGCTCTGATTCTTTTGGTGTTCTCACCAAACGTTTCAGGTGCAGAGACCAGCCTCTTGAAGCTAAGCGAAGTGGGCTTCCGCTTCGACTACTTCCCGCTAGCTAACCCAGGTCTAGTTTCGATTCCTCTCGGCTTCTTCTTCGGCTGGCTAGGAACCGTCACCTCGAACGAACGCAACACTCAGAAGTACGCTGAGCTTGAAGTTCGTTCAATGACCGGTGCAGCTATTGGCAAGGCAGCTGTTCACTAATCATTCATCACAAGAAAACCCCGGTCAGCGATGGCCGGGGTTTTCTTTTTTCTGGGATTAGTTGGGGGCCGCCAGAGGTTGCAAAACATGGAATGAGACGAGAGTTAAAGATTGCCGAATAACGCACTTCAAGAATCGCTATCAAAGCGGTTTCGACGTTTGCTTTCTGGAGACCCAGATGGCGTACCGCCTTGGCTAGACGTGATCGCGGCGGGCGATGAGCCCGGTCTTTATCTTCCTACCGATGCGCCATGGATTGTGCATGCAGACTTCGGCACCCTGGTTGGCGGCATCCGTGCCCTGCTTATGCAGGCCTTACACCCTGGCTCGCTAACCGGCGTAGAAACCCACTCGCGTTATGAGCAAGACGCGCTTGGCCGACTTGCCGGCACGATTCGATGGCTTACCGTCACCACCTTCGGTTCACACGCGGCTGTGGCCGGAGAGGCGCAGCGCGTCAATCGCATGCACAAACGGGTAACGGGCGAGTACCAGACCGCCGAAGGCGAGCAGCGTCCTTACAAGGCGGCAGATCCCGATCTTTTGCTATGGGTGCACATCGCTTTCATGGATTCATTCCTGCGCTGCCACCAAATGTTTGCTTGGCGTGAGATTCCGGTGGGAACCGATGCCGGTGCTGTTGCGGGGGAGAGCGGCGCAGATGCCTATGTACGTTTGTGGGCTAAGTCGGTAGAGCCGATTGGTCTTGCCGCCGCCCCGATGAATGAAGCCGAACTGGTAGCGCAAATCGAACGCTATAAGCGTGAACTGGTGGCGACCGATAAAACCTTGGATGTGGTCAAGTTCATTAAGCGGCCACCGCTGCCGGTTTTGGCGAGACCTGTCTATTGGCTTCTTTTTGAAGCAGCGGTAGTTTCGCTGCCGATCGAATTTCGCGAGCTACTGGGTTTGAAGGCAAAGTCGCGTCGCCTCATCCAGCCTCTAACTCGAGGTGTGCTGAGATTCATTCGTCTGGCCATCGGCCCCGAGAGCCCAATCGAAGATGGTGCAGTCGACCGACTTCGTCGGATTGGCGTTCTGAACTAAACTTGTCTGGTTGCCTTCGGGCAGCACGCCGCCGTAGCTCAGTTGGTAGAGCAGCTCCCTCGTAAAGAGCAGGTCTGGGGTTCAATTCCCCACGGTGGCTCTAAAAAAGTGTTGAACTACAACAATCCCATTTGGCGAGCCGCCCCGTAGAGGCCTTCGCGGGCATCCGGGTGAGCAATGGCAATCAGGTTTCTGGCCTGTTCTTTCTCAGGGTGCCCAAAACACGCAGCCAGACCGTGTTCGGTGGCTACGAAGCTGTGCTGAAAACTGGTCACGTTCTCTTGCAGCTGCGGCACAATCGTCGACTTCTGAGCCTTTTCGTGCCACGAGGCGAGGGCCATGAATGACTGACCACCTCGCGCGTGCATTGCGCCAACTATGAAGTCGGTTGAACCACCGAAGCCAGAGTAAACCTCGCCGCGAACAAAACTAGCGTTTGCTTGATCGTGCAGGTCTACCTCGAGGGCAGCATTAATGCTGGTCATCTTGGCTTGTTTGGCAATCTGCCCAGGGTCATTTGTCTTTTCGGTTCGCAGCAGTCGCACTGACTTATTGAGGTGTAGCCAGTCATAAAGCTCGCGGCTGCCGAATAGGAATGATGCCGTCAACGGTTGATCTTCATCCAAGGCGCCGTTTTTATACATCTCAAGAACGCCATCGCTGAACATTTCTGTCCAGATTTTCATACCCTTGCGCTTTACCAGTGCTGCCAAAACGGCGTCAGGAATCGCGCCGATGCCAAGCTGCAACGTTGAATGGTTCTCAACCTGATCTGCAATGCGCGACCCAATCTCAGCGGCGATATCGCCAACCGGCGTTGGCTCTTTAGACATCAAGGGCTCATCGACCTCAATCAAGAAATCAATCTCGTGTTCGTAGATCTGGGCGTCGCCATAGGTGTAGGGCATGTTTGGGTTTGCCTGCGCGATAACCAACCCGCCTCGTTCGCGACAGGCCTCAATGGCCGCCGGCAAAATGTTTACCTCGGTGCCGAGGCTAACGGTGTCGTGGCGCTTTTCAGAGGTGTGCAGAAACACAACATCCGGGCGAAAGTGATCGCGAAACAAAATTGGAACCAGGCTGAGCCGGCTCGGAACATAGTTCAGTCGGGGGCTGCGGCGCATTCCCGGGCCAACGAATGAGGTCTCGAACGTTATGCCCTCACGGTCGGGGATGCCCTTCTGAGCGCCGAGCATGTTTAATCTGAACTCTGCAATCTCAGAGTTCGCTGCCTCTAGCAGCACGGTTGGGGTGGCAAAGTTGCCCGATGCAACGATTCGCGGGTTCGCCGGCAGGTTTCCTAGGATGACCTTGAGTTGTTCAAGATTTATGACTCTCATGTTGCTACTTTCTAATTCGAGATTTTGCCGGAACGAGCGCCCACAGAATGGCCGCGGCGTCGATACACTCTTGCGCTACCGCACTTGCGGTTGCATTGAAGAAACCGAATGCGCCCAAAAACATTGCAATGGAAGCCAGCGCCATTCCAACTCCGGAAGCTTGTAAGGCGCGGTTTCGCGAACCTTGAGCAACATCGATTGCATCTGCCAAGTGGCTGATTGAGTCTTCGACGATGACTACATCGGCGGCCTCACTCGCTGCCGTGGCTCCTCTCGCACCCATTGCAACTCCGACGGTCGCCGCCGCCAATGCGGGGGCATCATTTATTCCATCGCCCACGGCAACCACGGTTCCCGATCTCGACTTCATCTCGGCTCGAACAATCGCCAGTTTTTGTTCTGGCTTGCACTCGGCGAACACCTGGTCGAGACCGAGTTCGGCACCAATTGCATCTGCGGTGCTGCGTCGATCGCCGCTCACCATGGCAATGCGTTCGACGCCCAAGGTTCTGAGGTGCGCAATTGTGCCGGCCGCCTCTGCGCGCAATGGGTCGTCAAGTTGAATCACAGCAACGAGTTCACCTCGAACCATAACCGCTACCGAAAGCGCGTGTTCACTTTTGCCCCAAGCTGGAAGGGCATCGATCGGTTGACCAACATAGACCTCTACGCCACCAACCTGGCCACGAAGGCCGGTGCCATGATCTTCAAAAACATCGGTAGCGCGTTCTAACGGCAACCCGCGCCGTTTGGCTTCGTCGACAATAGCTTTCGCAACTACGTGAGGGCTCGACTGCTCGAGCGAAGCGGCAAACGCAAGGGCCTTAGCTTCATCCGTGCCTGGTGCAAATGCGATCTCGCTAATCTTAGGCCCACCCTGGGTTAGGGTTCCGGTTTTGTCTAGCAAAACAGTTTTCACGCGGGCTAGGCTCTCGAGGGCGGCACCGCCCTTGACAATCGCACCGCGGCTGGCGGCTTTAGACATTCCGGCGATGATGGCAACTGGCACGGCAAGAATTAGTGGGCAAGGCGTAGCGGCAACGATAACCGCGACTGCATTCGAGACATGCCCAGAGATGACCCAGGCGGCACCGGCCAACCCGATGGCAAACGGCACAAAGCGAACGGCCCACCGATTTGCAATGCGAACTCCGGCGGCCGAGTTTGCTTGCGCCTGTGCCACGAGGCGGATGAGATTCGAGTAGGTGGAGTTTTCAGACGTGTTTGTTGCCGTTAGTTCAACTTCAGAGCCGGCGTTTAGAACACCCGAACTTATTTCAGACCCTGGCCCACGAAATTGAGGGATGGGCTCGCCCGTCAAAGCCGATTCGTCGAATGTGCCATCGGTGCCGAGTCTTCCGTCAATCGGAACGACCTCACCATTTCTAATAATCAGCCGATCGCCCACGGCCACTTCAGCAAGCACAACGTCTCGAATTTCGCCGGATTCATTCAAAATGTGAGCGGTCGTCGGCGCTCGCGACAACAAGGCTTCTAGCTGCCCTCTCGCTCGACCCTCGGCCCAGCTTTCGAGAGCACGACCGCCCGCGAGCATCAGCGCAATAACGCTCGCGGCTAACCACTCGTTGGTAAGTGCTGTTGCAACGATTGAGATTAGGGCAAGAACGTCGCTGCCAAATTCGCCGTGGCGGATGGCGGCGACGAGCAGTGAAATCGAGAGACCGAGCCCAATGGCGGCGCCAAAAACGAACGCGCAAAGTGATGCGACGTCTAGCCCGACTAGGCGACTGGCCAGCCCGAAAGTCAGAGCCAGCCCGGTCAAGGCGAGCAACAGGTAGTTATTTCGAAGCGCCTTGCTCATGTCTTTAGTCTGCCACCGTATCTCGTTTGCAAATACCCCGTCACCCAAAGCTCCGGCGATTCACTTTTCTCATCGAACGCGCCTCTCGGCCACTAACTGCTTCGCCTTTAGTCTTAATTGGTGAGCAACATACTGAGGATTCCCGCCGGCCTAGCCGCGGTCGCAACCTTGTCGTTTGCTCTTTTTTCTAGCCCAGCCATCGCAGCGCCTACTCCGAGCCCTTCTGAGACCACGAGCCCGTCACCTGCCAGCAGCGCAACCCCAAGCCCAACTCCTACTGTGCGAGTGCCGCCAACGGGGCCGTTTCCAGCCTGCAGTGCTGCCAAAGTTCTCGCCTCAAGTGCCCTCGGAAAGCTCTACGGTTACGTCATCAACGCCGACACGGGCAAGGTTCTCGTTGACATTCGAGGAACCGAAACCACCCCGTCGGCATCCGTGCTAAAGGTGCTAACCGCTTCGGCAGCTATCGTCACCTTGCCGCCAACCTACCGGGCAGCAACCAAGGTTTTCACGGTTCCAGGTCAGCCGGGAACAGTCGTCCTTCAAGGTGGAGGTGACCACACCCTGTCAAGGATGACCGGCGACAGTTACACCACTTACTACAAACCAGCTCGACTCGAAACCCTTGCCGCTCAGGTGTTTGCAAAATGGCCCGATGCTCAGCCGATAACCAAGATTGTGCTCGACTCGAGTTTCTTCGCCGGCCCAACTTACAACCCGGCCTGGAAGTCAAGTGACCGAACCAACGGTTACATCTCGCACATCACCGGTTTGCAAGTTGACAGCGACCGAGCCAATCCCGATTTAACAAGTACTGCCTACAGCGGGTACCGATCGACCAACCCGGTGTCGGCAACTGGCAAGTTTTTCAAGGCTTCACTCGAGGGGCTTGCCGATGGTGCCACGATCGTCGAAGGCAAGACTCCGACGGGTGCAGTCGAGCTAACCCGCGTTTATTCGCAGCCGATAACCACCTGGTTAGCGCACGCAATTGCAGTCTCAGATAACACCGAAACCGAATACATTGGCCGCCACGCCGCCAAGGTCGCTGGTTTGCCGGCAAGCTTCGATTCGATTCAAAAGCTTGTCAAGGCAACGCTTGGCCCAATTGGCATTGATACCACCGGCCTAGTAATGAAGGATGGCTCGGGGCTTGCTCAAGCCGACCGGGTGACAGCCAAGATGATCGCAGAGCTGATGGTCAAGGTGGCAAATAACCAAAGTGGCCTTGGTTCGCTCGAAGGTTACCTTCCGGTTGCCGGTCAGACGGGCACTTTGGCGGGTCGATTCAATGGCCCAAATGCCATCGCAAAGCGCTTCGTGAAGGGCAAATCGGGCTACATTCCTGGCCTTTATAGCCTTGCCGGCATTATTGACGCCAAGGACGGCAGTCGCCTCGCTTACGCCTTGTTCGCGCGCAGCTCGGGAGGTAATAAAGTTGGCTATGCGGCCCGCCCTGCGCTCGACTCTGTGGCGACTCGTTTTTACCAGTGCGGTGGCGGTCTAACCCGATGAAGGAGAACTAATGTCTAAGCAGTTGCGATGGGGCTTTTTGGGTGCTGGCGGAATCGCCGGAGTGATTGCCGCCGATTTCCAGGTCGCCGGTCTAAAGATTCAGGCCGTCGGAACTCGAGACATCTCGGGAGCCAACGCCTTCGCAGATACGTTCAACATTCCTAATCGCCACGAAGGCTATGACGCTCTGGTGAATGACCCTGAGGTAGACATTGTCTACATCAACACAATTCACACCTTTCATGCCGAGCACGCGCTTTTGGCCATCGCTGCCGGCAAGCACGTCTTGGTTGAAAAGCCATTTGCCCTCAACGCCGCCCAGGCAAAGCGAGTTCGCGATGCTGCTAAGGCCAAGGGTGTTTTGGTAATGGAGGCCATGTGGACCAGATTCTTGCCGATGATGGATGCGATTTTTGAGGTAATCAACTCGGGCCAAATCGGAGACGTGCGATTTGTTGCCGCTGACCACAGCCAATACCTGCCAGAGAGTTTTGCAAAGCGCCTTTGGCAGCCTGAGCTAGGTGGTGGGGCACTCCTCGACCTAGGAATCTACCCGGTCTCGTTGTTCAACCGCATCTTTGGAGCTCCCGAGAAAATCGCCGCAGAGGCGACTTTGACCGATCGCGGAGTCGACCTAATGACCAGCGCAATCTTTAAGTACGGCGAGGGCAAGCAAGCGTCGATGACCACCTCGATGGAAGTTTTTGGTTCAATCGGAGCTTCAATTGTTGGCACCCGAGGCCGCATCGAGGTAGACACAAGTTTCTATGAGCAGACCAGCTTCACCGTCTACGAGACCGACATGACCCGCGAAGCGTTCGTGCAGTCGGTTGCCTCGCGATACGAGGATAAAATCGAAGGTAGAGGCATGCAGTACCAAGCAATCGAAGTTGAGCGCTGCGTAAATGCCGGTCTAACCGAGAGCCCAACCATGACTCTTGATGAGACCGTCTCGATCCTTGAAATCATGGATGAGATTCGCAAGCAAACTGGCGTTAAGTACCCGGGAGAGTAATTGTCTGAAGAAACCAAAGGTTTTCCTTATCTAAAGGATGTAGCCAAAGGTGCCGGCATCGGCCTGGGTGTTCTTGCTCTGATTATTGGTGGCTTCAGCATCGGTGGTTTGGGCGGCGCGACACCTACCCAAACCAGTTCATCTCAGCAGACCACGGCCGCTTCGGCAACGCCGAGCGCAACGCCAACCGATAGCCGCACTTGCTCGGTTTCTACCGACGCCATTGACCCGCGTCTCGGTAGTTTTCAGGCCGTAGTTATCGATGCGACAACCGACACCGTTCTTTTCGACCGTGGTGCAGACACCCCGGCGGCCACAGCATCAACCATGAAGCTTCTAACAGCTGGCGCGGCCTTGAACGTGCTCGGCCCGAACTACCGAGTTGACACTCGCGTTTACCAAGATCCGTCTCAACCGGGCACCATCATCCTGGTCGGCGGCGGCGACCCAACGCTTTCTCGCACCGCACCCGGGCAACAGTCTGTTTACCGAGATGCACCAAAGCTTTCAACGCTTGCTGTCGGCGTCAATGCCAAGATGGCGGGCACGCCGATTACCAAGATCGTGGTTGATGGCAGCATGTTTACCGGCCCGAGCTGGGATCCAAGCTGGGAGCGCAGCGAACAGACCACTGGTTACATGTCTGAAGTCACCGCGTTACAGGTTGATGGCGACCGCCAAAACCCTACAGCCAACACTTCGCCGCGTTCGACGACCCCGGTCTTGAATGCCGGAAAGTACTTCAAGAAGGCGCTAGGCGCAGCGGCCGCAAACGCCCAAATTATCGAAGGCAAGGTTCCTGGAGCTGCTGTAGAAATCGCGAAGGTTTCATCACAGCCAATCAGTGTCTGGATCAAGCACATGCTGCAGGTTAGCGACAACACCGAGGCGGAGGCGCTGGCTCGATTGATTTCGCTAGATCAGGGTTACGACGGCTCATTCTCATCACTAAATATTGCGATCAAAAAGGGCTTGGCCAACACGCAACTTGATTCCAACGGCCTTGTCATCAAGGATGGCTCTGGTTTGAGTGCGCTGAATGCAGTGCCGCCGAGTTTCTTGGCAAAGTTCAGCAAGCTAGTCATGACTGGTTTTGCCGATTTCGGAGTTATCCGTGACGGCTTGCCGGTTTCAGGAGAGTCGGGTTCGCTTTCTGCTCGATTCAAGGGCGACCTTAAGGACGCAGTCGGCCAGGTGCACGCGAAGACTGGTTGGATCAAGCACGGTTACACGCTTGCCGGCTACATCACTGCTCGCGACAAGTCGAACCTATTGTTCGCCATCTACGCTCTGGGCAACGTCAAGGACGATGCCAAGGATGCTATCGACAAACTAGCCACCGACTTCTTCCATTGCGGCAGTCAACTTTCTAATAACTAACCAGCCTTCAAACTAGAACGGAAAAGCGATGACGCTTTCAGAAAAACAACTGCTCGCCAAGGTGCCTACCGGTCTTTTCATCGGCGGTAAGTGGGTTACGGGTAATGCGGCCAGTGCAATCGCGGTCGAAGACCCGGCCACCGGTAAAACTTTGCTCGAAATCTCAAATGCGAATGCTGCTGACGGTCTTGCTGCATTGACCGCTGCCGATGAGGCACAGGCAAAGTGGGCTAACGTTGCTCCTCGAGAGCGCGCTGAGATTCTGCGCCGCACCTTTGACCTGGTTCGCGAACGTTCCGAAGAGTTTGCGATGCTTATTTCACTCGAAATGGGTAAGCCTTTAGCCGAAGCTCGCGGTGAAGTTACCTATGGAAATGAATTTCTTCGTTGGTTCAGCGAAGAGGCAGTGCGCATTTCAGGTCGCTATGGCACATCCCCTGAAGGTGCCGGCCGCATGCTGGTTGCACAGCGCCCGGTAGGGCCGGCATTTGCAATCACACCGTGGAACTTTCCATTAGCGATGGCTACTCGCAAAATTGGCCCTGCCCTGGCCGCTGGTTGCACCATGGTAATCAAGCCTGCAGAGCTAACCCCGCTAACCACTTTGCTTTTGGTTGCCACGATGGAAGAAGCCGGCTTGCCTGCCGGAGTGGTAAACGTAATCACCACTTCGCACTCTGCCGAAACCTCGGCACCAATCATTGCCGACCGCCGTTTGCGCAAGATTACCTTCACCGGCAGCACCCAGGTTGGAATCAAGCTGCTCGAGCAGTCTGCCCAGCGAGTTCTGAAGACCTCGATGGAGCTCGGCGGAAACGCCCCATTCGTGGTTTTTGAAGATGCTGATTTGGATGCAGCCGTCACCGGCGCGATGCTGGCAAAAATGAGAAACATTGGTCAGGCGTGCACGGCAGCCAACCGCTTCATCGTGCACGAATCTGTTGCAGAAGAATTCGCAAACCGCCTTGCATCCAAGATGGGCGAGCTGAAGCTTGGTCGAGGTGTCGACGCCGACACCACTTGCGGCCCGGTCATCAACGACAAGGC
>CANGGK010000043.1 GCA_947453475.1 Microbacteriaceae bacterium | reverse complement strand
GATTAAGGCAAGTAACCATGTGCGGTCGTTTTGTTGTGGCTAGAACCGTTGGCGAGATTCAAACCATTTTCGAGGTAGATGAGATTATCGGCGACGCACCCGGCATCTCATATAACGTCGCCCCCACCCAACCGATTGGCATCATCGTCGATCGCGCATTCGAAAAGGCTGCCGACGGTTCTCCATTAGGTGAACTTAGCCGCGAGATTCACTCGGCTCGCTGGGGTTTGGTGCCACGATGGTCAAAGGGCGGGCCCGCCGAAGGTGCTCCGCTAATCAATGGCCGCATCGAGAGCCTTCTTGAAAAGCCTTCTTTCAAAGATTCGGTGGTTCGTCGCCGCTGCGTGATTCCGGCATCCGGTTACTACGAATGGCACGTTGCCGAAGATGGCACCAAGCAACCTTTTTACATCAATGCCGGCCCGGATGGCATGTTCGCGCTTGCCGGCCTCTATGAGTGGTGGGCAGACCCAACCAAGGATGCCAAGGACCCGTCTCGATGGCTTTTGTCGGCGACTACGCTGACTAAAGCCTCTTGCCCTGAGTTGGGTCACATTCACGACCGTAACCCGGTCTTGCTGTCTCCAGACACCTTTGAAGCCTGGCTAGACCCGCACATTGAAGGCGATCAAGATTTACTTGATGCGATTGCAATCGATTCCGACCTGGTTGCCGCTGAAGCTGAGTTCTTCAAGGTTGGAGCCGAAGTCGGTCAGGTTCGCAATAATTCTGCCGAGCTTATTAAGCCGCTTTAGACACGCCCGGGGCTGCATAAAACCCCTCTTCAATTTGAATTGTCTGACCCTTTTCCTACACTCTTAACGTTCGAACATATGTTCGAATAAACGAGAGGATGGATCATGCAGCGAATCGACGAAAACGTCTTGGTTTCGACCAACCAGAACGGTGAACCGGTCGGGTTTTTGTGGCGTGACTCCAACTACAAAGTTCGAGCTCGACCGATTCGTTGGTATGCCCGGCGCGATTGGTGGCTCGAAGCAATGCGAGTTCAGCGCGGGGTTGGTGCCAGCGTTCTAGAGGTCGAGGTTTGGCGCATGCTGGCTTCGAAGAGAGATGAACCCGAGGTCGCGAATAAGAACCAGTTCGAAATAGTTCACAGTAAAGATGGGGCAGCCGGCGAAAAGCACATTTGGCGACTCCTTCGGGTTTACGACTAGGAGCTCGAGGAGTCATCGTGAATGGTTTTACTCACCTGCACGTGGCTTCGGCTTTCTCTGGTCACTACGGGGTCACTAGGCCCGAAACGATGGCAGAGGCGGTCGCAGCCACCGGCTCGAGCGCACTCGCCATCACAGACCGAGATGGTCTCTACGGTTCCGTCAAACACATCGGCGCTTGCCTGAAACTTGGCATCTCCCCCATCGTTGGTGTCGACTTGGCCATCCTTGACGAAAGCGGAGCAGTCTTAGCTAGAAGCGCCATTTTGGCTCAAGGGCACAACGGAGGCAAGGGGTGGTCCAAACTCTGTGAGATCGTATCGACGGCACACGCTTCAAGAGGGCGTTCTGGCCAGATTCGCAAAGAGGCTCAAATCGGAATCAAGCGAAGCGAGCTTTCTCGCTTGCTCGCGGTTGATGGCGGCTGCACTATTTTGCTTGGCCCAGACAGCGATGTCGGTCGTGCCGTATTGACCGGCCCTAAACAACTTGCAACGTCTCTGCTTGGGGCTTGGCGCGAAATGTTTCAATACCCGGCAACCCTCGGGGTTGAAATCGTGAGCCACCTAACTGAGCCAGGCACTGCCTATTCAACCGAACAAGCCAATCGAATGTTGCACCTTGCCGATTCGCTTTCGATTCCAACCGTCTTAACCAATGCGGTTCGCTATTTAGAACCAGACGATGCCCTAACCGCTGACGTATTAGATGCCGCGAGACACTTGGAGGCACTTGGTCTATTTACGCCGCAACCCAACGCCCAGGCTTGGCTGAAGCCGGCGATTTCAATGCAGGCCTTGGCAATCGAGATTTGCGGTGAAGCCAGCCGAGCTCTTCAGCTGCTTGACTCAACCGAACGCTTAGCCGATCGTTGCCGACTAGACCCTGTCGCAGACTGCGCATGGGGTAAACCAAAAACCCCAGAGAAGAGCGCGCTCGGCATCGAAGGCAACCCCTTTGAAGTGCTCTGGCAAAAGGCGCACGCCGGCATCGATTACTACTACCGAGGAGCCAACGCGGCGTTGATTTCTCAGGTGCATCACCGATTGGGCCAAGAGCTAATCACCATCAATAAGCTCGGCTTTGCCACCTATTTCTTAACCGTTGCCGACGTAGCTCAAATGATTCGCGATATGAAAATTAGAAGCCAGGCAAGAGGCTCCGGTGCCGGTTCGCTAACAAACTATCTACTGGGTATCAGCGGAGTAGACCCAATCGAGCACGATCTGCTGTTTGAACGTTTTCTGAGCACCGAACGTTCGACCTTGCCAGACATCGACATTGATGTCGAGTCAGCAAGAAGGCATGACATTTATCGAGCCATTTTCAAGCGTTACGGCAGCAGCCGAGTCACCCTACTCTCAATGCAATCTACCTATCGAGGTCGAGGGGCCATGCGCGATTCGGGTTTGGCACTCGGTTTAGAAGATGACGAAATCGACGACATCGCAAAGAACATGTGGCGGTTCAGCGCCCGCAGTTTTAGAGGTGCACTGGGTACCAAACCAGAATTGGCAGCCCTTGCCTCGGCAGTTGAAGAAGATCGACGAATGAACCTGCTCGTAGACATAACCGAACGGCTCGATAGGCTCCCAAGGCACATCTCGATGCACCCTTGTGGGGTCATCCTCGGCGATTCGACGCTTCTGCAACGCACATCGGTAGAACCAAGCGGTCTCGGTCTGCCGATGAGCCAATTCGATAAAGACGACATGGACCCGATGGGTCTATTGAAGCTAGATGTTCTCGGGGTTCGTATGCAAAGCGCTATGGCCTATGCGGTTCGCGAGATTGCCAGAGTTAGAGGGCAAAATCTTGATCTAGACAATATTGCTAGAGACGACCCAGAGACCTTCAAAACGATTAGAACCACTAACACTCTCGGCATTTTTCAGATTGAGAGCCCCGGCCAGCGTGAACTTACTGGCAAGCACCAACCAACCCAATTCAATGATCTGACCATCCAAATTTCTCTGTTCAGACCAGGGCCGATGAAGTGCAACATGATTGCCCCCTACCTTGATGGGCGTCACGGTTTCGCCAAGGCAGACTTCATTCACGAAGATCTGGTTTCCATCCTCAAAGAGACCTGGGGTGTGGTTATTTTTCACGAACACGTTCTGCGCATCTTGAATGTGATGACAGGCTGCACCCTGGCTAAAGCCGACGAAATGCGTCGCTCTCTAGAAAACCCGAGGGTTGCTCCGCAGGTCAAGCAGTTCTTCCACGAAAAAACCCAAGAGCGCGGATACAGCAAAGCTGTTATCGATCGAGTCTGGGGAATCTTAGAAGGCTTCGGCAGTTTCGGGTTCTGCAAGGCTCACGGTGCAGCCTTCGCATTGCCAACCTATCAAAGCGCTTGGCTCAAAACTCACTACCCCACCGAATTCCTGGCCGGGCTATTTACGCACGACCCAGGAATGTATCCGAAGCGACTACTTATGGCTGAAGCGCGAAGGCTTGGAGTCAAAGTGTTGCCTCTAGACGTAAATAAATCGACCAATGAATATCTGGTTGAAAAAGAGGGCATACGACTTGCCCTGACAGAAGTTCAAGGCGTGAGCGAGGCCGAGATTAGTCGCATCATTGCCGAACAGCCCTTCAAAGATATCGCCGACTTCTATCTACGAGTTAAACCAACCCGAAGAACCCTCGAACGCTTAGCCCTACTGGGTGCATTCGATAGCTTCGGTGGCAAACGTCGTTCAGATGAGGCTGGCGATGACCCTGAAATAACCCGAGGTGACATTCTTGCCAGAGTGCGACAACTAAACGCGATTAAGACACGGCCGGCCAGTGAGGCCAATCAGCCAACCTTAGATTTTCAAGTTCTAGAGCGTCTACCCACCGGCAATGCCGAACCGACCCTCAGTGAAAAGGTTTCGACCGAACTAAGCCTGATGAAAATGGACGTTAGCGAACACGTGATTGAACTTTATCGGCCGATGCTCGAAGAGATGGGCGTGGTTAACGCAAACGAACTTGTCGGGTTGAGAAACAAGAGCGAAGTGTTGATTGCTGGCGTACGAGTGGCAACGCAAACACCACCAATGCGTAGCGGCAAGCGAGTGGTATTCATCAGCCTCGATGATGGCACTGGCTGTAGCGACAGCACGTTCTTCGATGAAGCCCAGGCTCGTTGCAGCCACATCTTGTTCAACAACCGACTGCTATTGATCTCAGGAAAAACACGAAGAACGGGAGTTCGCGGGGTTTCACTTATGGCCGAGAACGCTTGGGACCTCAGAGAGATGTGGGAACAATGGGTTAAAGCTCGGCCGCAATTTCTCGAACGTGCTGCGGGCTAATCGTATGGCCGCCAGGCTGCATACGAACCGAGACGGTGGCACCAAGCGAATCAAACTCTTCCACCATCGCAGCGGTTCGCTCCGCTGGTGAGTAGTGATCTTGAACACCATTAGCAATCCATACCCGTTTGCCCTTTAGGTCGGGAACCTTCTTGAATGGAGTGCGTTCAAAAGATTTGGTTGTGCCAAATGCGATGATGCCTCGAACAGAATCTGGTTGCAATAGCAACAAAGCTCCAGCAGCATTGGCACCATTAGAGAAACCAACGGCGTAGACATTATTGGCGTCGAAACCGTATTCTCCCGAGGCAGACCACAGAAACTCAGCAAGTTGGGCAGAGTTGACGACAATGTCATCCTCGATGAAAGTGCCGTCGTCATTTCTCATGAAGAAACGATTTGCTCCGTCAACTCGAACCAGACCCCTTGGTGAAAGCAGGTTGGCGCTTGGGTCTAGGAGTTTTCCAAGTGGCAAGAGATCGTGCTCGTCGGCTCCCGACCCGTGAAGCAACAACAAAGTCTTTGCTGTCGCATGCTCAGCCGCGGGCTTCCAAATGTGCGGGCGGGTTACATCGTTTGGGTTGGCAGCCAACTACTGAGCCTTTGCTATGAACTCTTCAAGGACCTGCTGAGTGGCCGAGCAACCCGAGCGGGTAACCCCGGCATCCATGTAATCGATTAGCTGATCAAGCGTGCGAACGCCACCAGAAGACTTCACCTTGAGTCGATTACCGACGGTCGCCTTCATTAGTTTCACGTTGTGCAAGGTTGCACCCTCACTCGCAAACCCTGTTGAAGTCTTGACATAATCGGCACCTGCGCGCTCGGTAAGCTCGCAAGCCTTGACAATCAAATCATCGTTCAAGAATGCAGTCTCAAAAATGACCTTTACCGAAGCGCCAGCTGCGTGAGCAATCTCAACAACACCACGAATGTCTTGCTCAACAAAGTCGTAGTCTCCAGATAAAAGCGCAGAAACATTAATGACCATGTCAATTTCTACGGCACCGTTTCTAATCGCGTCAGCGGTTTCAAAAGCCTTCACAGCAGATGTGGTTGAACCGTGTGGAAAACCGATCACGGTGCAAACGTTTACGGTACTACCTGCTAGAGCGGCAGCCGCGGCGGCAACATCCATCGGGCGAATGCAATAAGACGCAGTGTTGAACTTCAGTGCCAAAGCCGCACCGGCCTCGACATCGGCGTAGGTGAAATCAGGCTTCAAAATTGAGTGGTCGATGGTCTTTGCAACCTGCTCTAGCGTGTAACCGCGGTATGTCTTAGTCATGAGTTCAGTCTAAGTCGAGGCAAGATGAGATGTGCGCGTAACCGTGAGAGTAAAACCAGGCTCAAAGAAGGGGCCCTTAGTCGAACCATCAGAAGATGGGTCACTGACCGTATTCTTGCAGCAGCGCGCGGTTGATGGCGCCGCCAATGATGGCCTGATTGAGGTTCTCGCTAAGCATTTTGGAGTCTCGAAATCACGAATCGTCATAGAAGCGGGCTTCACCTCGCGCATAAAGCGCATTGATGTAGACCTTTAAACAAGAAAACCTCGCCGAGGCGAGGATTTTCGTTGTGGACCCGAGGGGATTTGAACCCCTGACCCCCTGCATGCCATGCAGGTGCGCTACCAGCTGCGCCACGGGCCCGTTTGTTGCCGAGGCAACCGTCCAAGTTTACAACAGATTTAGGCCTGTGTTGCTACTTCAAGCTTCACAATTGGCTGATCGCTGTAAAGACGCTCAAGTGAGTAGTACATACGGTCTTCTTCGTGCATGACGTGACAGATGACATCACCGAAATCTAGAAGGATCCAACGACCCGTGGTCTTGCCCTCGCGGTGAAGAAGTTTGTAGCCGTTTTCTAGCATTTTCTCTTCGATGCCGTCAGCAATAGCTGACACCTGGCGCTCAGTGCGCCCAGAGGCTAGAAGAAATACATCGGTAAGTGGCATCACTGCAGTTACATCGAGTGCAACCAAGTTCTCAGCGAGCTTGTCAGCAGCCGCATTTGCGGCGATGTTGGTTACCTGGATGGCTTTAGGGGTTGCAGTCACGAGATCCTTATTTTTACTTGAAGATACCAAGCATATACGCTGCAGCGCCCAGCGCAGCCAAAACCACCACAATGACCGTCAAGATAATACCAATGCGCGGTTTACGCGAGTTCACATCGACGGCCATGCTGTGAAAGATATCGGTTGGTGCAACCGGTGCGGCAACGAATGGAGACGGTGCGGCCGAGACTGGCGAAGGAGCCGTTGGCTGGACTTCATTTGGCTCTGGCTCAATTTGCGTTGGTGTTGACACGGCATTTATCGACGAGGTAATCGGCTCTTCGGTCTCGGCTAAGACTTCATCGTATTCACGAGTGACCTCAACCGGCTCCGAAGAAACGGGCACCGCTCCGGTTAGAGGGTCGAGTAGCCCTTGACGTTCCATTTCACGGATGCGCTTGCGAGTAAGCATGTCGCCGGCGGCTGGCAGGTCAATTTGCCCCGTCGGCAGGTCAAAAACCTGTTCAGGTTTGGCAACTAATCCTTGGCGTTCAGCCTCGCGAAGTTCACGTCGACTCTGAAACTCGGTCACTTGACTCCCCCGTATAGACCATGTTTGGCGATGTATTGAACTATGCCATCCGGAACGAGATACCAGATTGGTTTACCCGTTTCGACACGTTCACGGATGTCGGTAGATGAGATGGCCAATGCTGGAATCTCCAACACCTGGATGGCGCCCTCGGGTGCATCTGGAAGATCTAGCTTGTGGCCAGGTCGAGTTACGGCAACGAACTGGGCTAAATTCCACAGCTCTTCGGTGTCTTTCCAACCAGCTATCGAAGTTACAGCATCGGCCCCGGTGATGAAGAATAAGTCAGCGTCGGGATACGCGACCTTGAGATCTCGCAATGTGTCGACCGTATAAGTCGGACCATCTCGGTCAATATCGACAGTACTTACTTTGAATCGCGGGTTAGCTGCGGTCGCAATTTCGGTCATCAGATAACGGTCTGAAGTGGCTGAGACTTGTCCTTTTTGCCAAGGTTGGCCGGTAGGCACGAACAGCACTTCGTCTAGTTGAAATGCCGCGGCTACTTCGCTGGCAGCTACTAGGTGACCATTGTGAATAGGGTCGAAGGTTCCACCCATTACACCTAGTCGTAGCCGGCTCATGCTAGAAAGCTAAGCGTTGCTTAGTGGTGTGAGCTGTTGCTGCTTGACTTGTGATCGTGGCGGTTAGCGACGTCTCGGTAAGAGAAGGTGATCAAGCCAAGCAGAATGAAGGTCGAGATGGCGATGATGCCAAAAACGAATGAAGGGAATGGCAACTCTAGGCCAGCTTCGGCTGCAGTAACAACGTGCGAGATCATTATTTTCTCCTAAAAAACTTAACTAAAGAATAACCCAGAATGTCGCCGTTTTAGGCGCGAACCTGGCCAGAGCCGCGAACGAGCCACTTGGTACTTGTTAGCTCGAGGAGCCCCATAGGCCCACGGGCGTGCAGTTTTTGCGTTGAGATGCCAACTTCTGCGCCAAAACCAAATTCCCCGCCATCGGTGAATCGAGTCGAGGCGTTTACCATCACGGTTGAAGAATCGACCTCGTTCAAGAAGCGCTCGGCGTTTTCAACACTCTCGGTAATTATGGCTTCGGTGTGCTTCGTCGAAAATCTTGCAATGTGCGCGAGGGCTTCGTCGATGTCTTTGACTACCTTCACCGAAATGTCGAGGTCGTGGTATTCGGTAGCCCAACTCTCATCCGTGGCAGGTACTGCCGCAAAGAAGTTATCTTGAGTTGCCTGATCACCGTGAATAGTCACGCCAGATTCGGCAAGGCGGTCTAGTACCGCAGGAAGTACCCGTTCGACGGCGTTCTCGTGAATTAGGAGTGTTTCAACCGCGTTGCAAACACTTGGACGCTGAACCTTGGCGTTGTGAGCAATCTCAACAGCCCAATCCAATCGAGCCGATTCGTCGATGAAAATGTGAACCACACCATCGCCAGTCTGAATCACTGGAACCTTGGCTTCTTGAATGACCTGCTGAATTAGGCCTGCTCCACCTCGAGGAATCAAAACATCGATAAGACCAACGGCGCGCATCATCTCGACGCCACCATCTCGACCGAATTCGTCAACTGTTTGCACCGCGTCAGAATTAATTCCGGCCAAAGCTAGAGCATCTTGCAGAAGTTTTACGAGAACAGCGTTTGTGTTTTCAGCAGCGCTACCGCCACGAAGCACAACAGCGTTGCCACTTTTAATGGCTAGTACAGCAATGTCAATGGTCACGTTTGGTCGAGCTTCGTAAATAACACCGATGACGCCGAGCGGAACTCGAATCTGAGTGAGCTTAAGTGCGTTTGGTAGAGACATGCCTCGAACGACATCGCCAATAGGGTCGGCAAGACCAATAATTTTCTGAGCCGCATCTGCGATTGCCTGGATGCGGTTCACGTCTAAACGCAAACGGTCTTGCAGGCTTTCGGTCATGCCATTCGAAACGCCGTTAGCAAGGTCAATTTGGTTCGCGGCGATGATCTCTGAAGCTCGCACCGGCAAGAGTTCAGTAATGTTCTTCAGAACTTCGTTCTTTTGGGCGGTGGATGCCTGCGCCAAGGCGCTTGCAGCGCCCTTGGCTAGTGAGATTTTATCTAGTGCAGTTGCCATGTCTATAGCCTATTCCGACTCGAACCAGGTGCCTATTGCTTGACCTTCAAGGGCGGCAGCCACGTTTTCGGTGCTGGTGAGTAAAACACTCACACCAGACTCAGTAGCAAGCTTCGCTGCACCAACCTTGGTCACCGCTCCGCCGGTGCCAACCGAAGAACTACTTCCACCAACCTCAACCTTCGAAAGATCCTCGCCGAAGGCAACGGTATCGATGCGCTTCGCACCAGGCTTGGTTGGCGGCATGTCGTAGAGCGCATCAACGTCACTCAAAAGCACGAGGGCATCGGCCTCTACGAGCACGGCAACCAGAGCCGCAAGTCGGTCGTTGTCGCCGAAACGAATTTCAGCTGTTGCGACAGTGTCGTTTTCGTTGACGATTGGCAAGACTCGAAGCGATACCAACTTATCCATGGCACGCTTGGCGTTTAGCCGAGTCTCTTCTTCTTCCATGTCGCCAGAAGTCAGAAGAACCTGCCCGGCAACTATGTTGAAGCGCTCTAGGCTGCTCTGGTATCGAGAGATTAGGCGACTTTGGCCAACCGAAGCAAGAGCCTGTTGGGTGGCAAGGTCATCTGGCTTTTCGGACAGGTTGAGTAGGGGTAGACCGGTGGCGATAGCCCCCGAAGAAACCAGGATGACTTCAACCCCACGGCCGTGCGCGGCCGCAAGTGCGTCAACTAGGTGTTCGATTTTGCCTTCGTTAGCACCGCTAATCGATGACGAACCAACTTTGACGACTACGCGCTTAGCCTTGGCTAGGTCGCTACGGTCTCGAAGTCCCACTTAGTCTTCCTTTTCGAAGTCCTCAGGGTTTGACCAAATACCGGCCTCGCCCTCCTTTTGCATTTCAACACGCAATGCAGCCTTGGCATCCATGCGCTCTGTGTAAGTTGCACGGCGCTCCTTGGTGGTGCGACGCTCGCGCATATCAAAACGTGCGTCGGTGCCACGAGGGCCGGCAATAAGTTCGCCGGCAGAAGCGATGCTTGGCTCCCAGTCAAAGATGATTCCCTTGCCTGGGCCGATGACCACTGTTGAACCAGCAGAAGCGCCAATCTTGAACAATTCGGTCTCCATGCCGATCTTGCCGAGACGGTCAGCCAAATAGCCAATGGCTTCTTCGTTGGCAAAGTTAGTTTGGTGAACCCAGCGCTCAGGCTTAGGGCCAAGAACGCGGAAGATCTCTTCGCCACCAACCTCTTCACGAGTAATGGTGAATTTGTTCTCATCGCGCTTAGCCTGCATTAGCTGAACGCGTGGTTTGACCGGCGCACCTTCAGCATCCTTGCGAGCTTGCTCAACAAGCTGAGCCAACGCAAAGTTGAGTTCTCGAAGACCCTGGTGGCTCGCCGCCGAGATTTCGAATACGCGGTAGCCGCGCTCTTCGAGGTCTCCGCGAACAAACTGGGCGAGTTCAAGAGCGTCTGGAACATCAATTTTGTTCAAAGCGATTAGCTGTGGTCGCTCGGTTAGCGGAGTCTGACCTTCAGGAACCTCGTAGGCGTCGAGCTCTTTGAGAATCTTCTCAAGGTCGGTGATTGGGTCGCGGTTCGGCTCTAGCGTGGCACAGTCAATGACGTGCAGCAAAGCAGCACAACGTTCAACGTGACGCAAGAACTCAAGACCGAGGCCCTTACCCTCACTGGCACCTTCGATAAGACCAGGCACGTCGGCGATTGTGAAACGCGTTTGTCCAGCCTGCACGACACCAAGGTTTGGGTGCAGAGTAGTGAATGGATAGTCCGCAATCTTTGGGCGAGCCGCACTAAGCGCAGCAATCAATGACGACTTTCCCGCACTTGGGTAACCCACGAGCGCCACGTCAGCGACGGTCTTTAGTTCAAGGATGACGTCTCCGCGCCAACCAGGAACACCGAACAAAGCAAAGCCCGGGGCCTTTCGCTTTGAGCTCGAGAGCGCCGCATTGCCTAGGCCGCCAATGCCGCCTTCGGCAACAACAAGCTCCATGCCAGGCTCTGAAAGGTCGGCAACAACCGCACCCTTTTCATCCTTGACGACTGTGCCAACTGGCACCGCAAGAATTAGGCTCTCGCCGTGTGCACCGTTTCGGAAGTCTCCGGCGCCATCGCCACCGTCGCCACCAGCCCGGTGAGGGTGAAAGTGAAAGTCAAGAAGGGTAGTGACGTTTGGGTCTGAAATAAGACTGATTGAGCCACCCTTGCCGCCGTCGGCACCGTCAGGGCCGGCTAGTGGCTTGAACTTCTCACGTTTTACAGAGACACAACCGTCTCCTCCGTCGCCCGCGCGAAGGTGAAGCGTCACTTGGTCAACAAATGAAACCATGGTGAGCCCCTTTCAAAATGCTTTAGAAACAGGAAAAGCGAGCCAAAAGGCTCGCCTCCCTAGAAAAACTCGAACCGCTTACGCAGCCTCGACGATGTTTACAACGCGACGGCCACCCTTGGTGCCGAACTCAACCTTGCCAGCAACAAGTGCGAACAGAGTGTCGTCCTTGCCCTTGCCAGTGTTTGCGCCTGGGTGGAAGTGGGTACCACGCTGACGGACGATGATCTCGCCTGCGTTTACTTCCTGACCTGCATAACGCTTAACGCCTAGACGCTGTGCGTTTGAGTCGCGACCATTTCGAGTGGAACTTACACCCTTTTTCGATGCCATCTTGGATCAGTCCTTTACTTACTTGATCTCGGTGACCTGGACGCGGGTTAGGTCCGCACGGAAGCCTTGACGCTTCTTGTAACCGGTCTTGTTCTT
>CANGGK010000042.1 GCA_947453475.1 Microbacteriaceae bacterium | reverse complement strand
GCGGAGAATATGGGATTCGAACCCATGAGGGCTTGCACCCAACCAACTTTCCAAGCTGGCGCCATAGGCCACTAGGCGAATTCTCCTGGAATTAATTTGTTTCTCGTGTCTGAGTTTATCGACACCTGTGGTGGCTTCGCCCACCGCGTCGGAAGGTTGCAATAACCTTCCAACCTTTTAACCGCCGCGCTCGGAGCTCGCTAGGCGAATTCTCCATGGAACCCTTCAAGTTTAGTCAGAACCCGAGGACCTCGATTTCGACTCGAGTGACTGACCCTTCTACGAGCCCATTCTTCTTGCGAACTTCGGCCTTTAGAGGCAGGTCAAATAGCCCGGTCGATGAATCTGGAAAGATCGAGGTTCGCCACACGACCGATCCAATTTGGGCCTCAACTTTTAGTGAGCCGAAACCGGCGGTGAGACCATCCGAGATTTCACGAATTTCCTCTGAAAAGTCCTTCGGCAGACTGACCAAAAAGAATGCAGGGTTTGCAGCCCAGCGATGGACTAAACCTTCGAATTCGTATTTCATTCGAGCCTCCTGAATCACGAGTTTACCTAGGGGCTTCGAGGGTTTAGAATTGCCTTTGACTCCCCGTGCGGCGTCACCTCGGTTAACTCCCCCAGGATCGAAAGATAGCAAGGGTAGCTGGGCTCTGATGGGTGTGCGGGGAGTCTTCTAATATCGGCAAATTGTCAGCGATCGGGGATAGGCTCTAAACGTGGTTACCGCACTTTACAGACGCTATCGTCCAGAATCCTTTGCCGAACTAATCGGGCAATCGCAGGTGACCGCGCCCTTGATGACGGCCCTTCGCAACGACCGCGTAAACCATGCCTATTTGTTCTCTGGCCCACGCGGTTGTGGCAAGACAACATCTGCCCGCATCTTGGCTCGCTGCCTCAACTGTGCCGAGGGGCCAACCGATACTCCTTGTGGCAAGTGCCCGAGCTGCATCGAACTTTCTCGTGATGGTGGCGGTTCGCTCGACGTTGTCGAGATTGACGCGGCCAGCCACAACGGTGTTGACGATGCCCGCGATCTGCGCGAACGTGCAATCTTTGCCCCGGCTCGTGACCGCTTCAAGATTTTCATCCTGGATGAGGCGCACATGGTTACCCCGCAGGGCTTCAACGCCTTGCTCAAAATCGTTGAAGAGCCACCAGCCCACGTCAAGTTCATCTTTGCTACCACTGAACCTGAAAAGGTAATCGGAACAATTCGTTCTCGCACTCACCACTATCCGTTCCGTCTCGTGCCACCGGCGCAGATGCTCGAATACATGGAAGAGCTCTGCAAGAGCGAGGGCGTTACCGTTGCACCTGGCGTGCTGTCGCTAGTTGTTCGCTCGGGTGGCGGCTCGGTTCGCGACTCGCTTTCACTTCTCGACCAGCTGATTGCCGGTTCTGAAGAAGAGGCCGGCTCTGAATACGTGGTCACCTATGACCGCGCAGCAGCATTGCTCGGTTTTACCCACACCAACCTCTTGGATGAAGTCACAGACGCGTTTGCCACCAAAAATTCGGCTGCGGTTTTCGCGAGCGTAGACAAGGTCATCCAGACCGGTCAAGACCCTCGCCGTTTTGTTGAAGACCTGCTCGAGCACCTTCGCGACCTAATCATCATGATTTCGGTTGGTGACAATGCCAAAAGCGTCTTGCGTGGCATTCCGGCAGATGAACTCGAGAAGATGGCCGGCCAGGCTGCTCGCTTTGGCCTTGCCGAGCTAACTCACGCGGCTCAGACCGTGAACCACGCGCTCACCGAAATGTCTGGCGCAACCAGCCCGAAACTTCACCTCGAACTCATGTGTGCCAAGGTTCTTGTGCCTGCCAGCGACCAGACCGAGGTTGGCTCACTCGCTCGCATCGAGCGTCTAGAACGCCGAATCGGAATGGGCGGGGGAGACGCCGCACCGGCAAGTGCTCCAGCGCCTGCACCTGCTTCAGCACCCGCGGCGGCCCCTTCAGCGGCGGCACCTGCTGCTTCACCGAAGACCGAAGTGATCAATACTGTTCCAGCCGCTCGGGCAACTGCTCCGCTCGGTGCACTAACCCTGAGCCAGGTTCGCGACTCTTGGTCTGACGTGCTCAGCAAGGTCAACAAGCAATCAAAATCTGCTTGGATGGTCGCCTTCTCACTAACCGTCGTTGACTTCTCTGAAGACATCCTGACGCTCAAGTTCTTGAGCCAGAACGATCTCGATGCATTCAAGAACGCCTCGGGCGCCAGCGACATTCTGCGCAAGGCAATCTTCGACGTGCTCGGCGTTCAGGTTAAGTTCAAGGCTCAGATCGAGGCAGCGCCAGTTACTGCGCCGGTTGCTCCACCAGTTGCTGCGCCAGCCGCCCCTAAAACTGCGCCAATCGCAATCGTTCACACCGAGTCGCCAGACGACTACGAACCTGAGCCAGAAGACGACGAACCTGCCTTCCAAATCGAACCACCAAAGGCTGTGGAGTCTCAAACCGTCGCTTCAGAGGCTGCGGAGCCGAAGCCTGAAGCCGCAAAGGCTGAGCCGGCCAAGGCTGAACCGGCCAAGGCTGAACCGGCCAAGGCTGAACCGGCCAAATCTCGCAACGGAATGGTCGACGAGTCTGCTCGCTACGGCGAATCTTTGCTTCGCGAGATGCTCGGTGCCGAACCAATCGCCGACAAGAACGCTGGCAAATAATGTACGAAGGTGTAGTTCAAGAACTAATCGACGAACTCGGTCGCTTGCCCGGTGTCGGCCCTAAGTCGGCCCAGCGCATCGCCTTCTATCTTTTACAGAGCGATGACGACCAAGCTCAAAAGCTTGCTCAGGTGCTCAACGAGGTCAAGGAGCGCGTTCGCTTCTGCGAGGTTTGTGGCAACGTCACCGAAGAAACCAAGTGCAACATCTGCCGCGATGCCCGCCGCAACCGCACGGCTATCTGTGTCGTCGAAGAATCAAAGGATGTTCAGGCAATCGAGCGCACTCGTGAGTTCCGCGGTCTGTATCACGTGCTTGGTGGGGCTATCAGCCCGATCGAAGGCATCGGCCCTGACCAGCTGCGCATCAAAGAGTTGATGACTCGTTTGAGCGACCCAGACATCCAAGAAGTCATCATCGCCACCGACCCAAACCTCGAGGGCGAAGCCACTGCCACCTACCTCACCCGCATGCTTAGCCCACTCGGCATCACCGTCTCACGACTAGCTTCTGGGCTTCCGGTTGGCGGCGACCTTGAATATGCAGATGAGGTTACCCTCGGTCGTGCCTTTGAAGGCCGGCGCATAGTCAAGTAGAATAAGGATTTATCGGCCATCGGAGCCCGAATCCCTTCCCTAATAAATCTGGAGTGTATTTTGGCCCTTATCGTGCAAAAGTTTGGCGGATCATCTGTTGGAGATGCCGACAAGATTAAGCACGTTGCGCGCCGAGTAATCGAGACTCAGAAGGCCGGCAACCAGGTTGTCGTCGTAGTCTCGGCCATGGGTGACACCACCGATGAGCTGCTTGATCTTGCCAACTCGGTTGCCGAAGACCCATACCAGAGCCCTCGCGAGCTTGACATGTTGCTCACCTCGGGCGAGCGCATCTCGATGTCACTCTTGGCAATTGCCATCAACGCCCTTGGTGCAAAGTCACAGTCATTCACCGGCTCACAGGCCGGAATCGTTACCGACAGCGTGCACGGCAACGCCCGCATCGCCGAGGTAACCCCTGAGCGCATCCGTGAATCAGTCGAAGCTGGCAACATTGCCATCGTCGCCGGCTTCCAAGGTTTCAACCGTGAGACCAAAGACATCACCACTCTCGGCCGCGGTGGCTCAGACACCACGGCGGTTGCGCTGGCCGCTGGCCTGGGTGCAGACCTTTGCGAAATTTACTCAGATGTTGATGGTGTTTACACCTCAGACCCTCGCATGATCAAGGGTGCCCGCAAACTAGACGCCATCGATGTTGAATCGATGCTTGAGTTAGCCGCTGCAGGTGCCAAGATTCTGCACATCCGTGCAGTTGAATTCGCTCGTCGTCACAACGTTGACCTTCGAGTTCGTTCAACATTTAGCACCGACCCAGGAACCATCGTTTATTCAGGAAAAGCAGGAGCAGGCATGGAAGAGTCAGTCGTTTCAGGTGTAGCAGTCGACAAGGGCCAGACCAAGATTATGGTCATTGGTATTCCAGACGTTCCTGGCAAGGCAGCTGACCTATTCACAGTGGTTGCCGACGCCGGCGCCAACATCGACATGATCGTTCAGAACACACCTACCGGCTCAGACGTAGTTGACGCAGTAAGCGACATCGGCTTCACTCTGCCGAAGTCAGACGTCAAGAAGGTCGTTGCGGCACTCGAGACTAACAAGGCCAAGCTAGGTTTCCGCGTGGTTGAGGTTGACGATGAAATCGGCAAGCTTTCGGTTGTTGGTGCAGGTATGCGCACCCACTCAGGCGTTTCGGCAACTCTCTTCTCGGCATTGGCCAAGGCAGGCATCAACATCGAGATGATTTCTACATCTGAGATTCGCATTTCGGTGATTACCAGCGACGACCAGGTTGAGGATGCTGCTCGAGCCGTTCACACAGCCTTCGGTTTAGACAGTGAAATCGAAGCTGTCGTCTACGCCGGCACCGGCCGCTAATTTTTTCATACTTAAAACACTTCTAATCAGGAGGCATCAAATGGCAAAGCCAAATCTCGCACTCGTCGGAGCAACCGGAGCCGTAGGCACCGTAATGATCGGCATCATCAACAGCCGTGAAAACATCTGGGGCGAAATTCGCCTAATTGCGAGCCCTCGCTCGGCTGGCAAGAAGATCACCGTGCACGGCGAAGAGCTAACCGTGGTCGCACTTTCACCTGAGGCCTTCGATGGCATCGACATTGCGATGTTTGACGTGCCAGACGAGGTTTCTGAGGTTTGGGCTCCAATCGCAGCCGAGCGCGGCGCTGTTGCCGTCGATAACTCTGGCGCCTTCCGCATGGATGCCGATGTGCCATTGGTTGTGCCAGAGGTAAACCCTGAGCAGGCCAAGAACCGCCCACGCGGCATCATCTCTAACCCAAACTGCACCACTTTGACCATGATGGCGGCCATGGGTGCCCTTCACGACAAGTGGACTTTGAAGGAACTCGTAGTCTCGAGCTACCAGGCAGTTTCTGGTGCCGGTGCGGCTGGCATCGATGAGCTTGCGGCAGAGCTAGCGGTTGTTGGCAAGGACGCGTCTCTAGGTTTGAACACCGATGACGTTCGCGGAGCACTTGCCGCAGCCGGCAACGACCTTTCAAACTCACCTTGGGCTCACCCAATCGCGTTGAACGTGATTCCATTCGCGGGTTCGCTCAAGGCCGGCGGGCACTCATCTGAAGAGCTCAAGGTTCGCGACGAGTCTCGCAAGATCCTTGGCATTTCAGACCTCAAGGTTGCCGCTAGCTGTGTTCGTGTTCCAGTTCAGGTTGCACACTCTCTAACCGTGCACGCGACCTTTGCCAACCCGCTGACCCCAGACGAGGTTCGTGAAGTTCTTTCGGCACAGCCAACCATCAAGGTTGTCGACGAGCCTGAGAAGAACCTATACCCAACCCCTGCAATGGTCGTGGGTCAAGACCCTACGTTCGTCGGTCGCATCCGCCAGTCACTCGACTTCCCGAACAGCATCGAGCTGTTCGTAGTTGGCGACAACCTGCGCAAGGGTGCAGCATTGAACACTTATGAAATCGCCGTGCTTGTCGCTCGCGAATTCTAAAGTTCTCATAAATTCCGCGAGTGTCTAGGGGCTTGATGCCTTTAAGGCAATGTACCCTTGCCAATATGTCGAGAATTGTTGCTGTTGTTTTAGGGCTCACTCTCGCGTTTGGCTTAGGGGGCTGCGCCACTTCAAGCGATGGCGCGACTTCGAGTGGTTCGCAGGTTATCCCAACACCTGACCCTGCTCTGATTCCACCTGCGCCAACAGAAACCACCACAGCGGTTGTGGCATCTACCTTTGACGATGGCTTCGGCTCGTTCGTCTTCAAGGTGGGCGATGGGCCTAGCTGGTGCACCATTACCCCAGATCTAGACCAGGTAATTTGCGAGCAAAACGAGGCGGCGGCTTCATACCAGCCAATTCCGACCCCGGCAGATTGCACGGGTAGCTACGGTTACCAGGTTCGCCTATTTGGAGCGAAGCCAGAGACTGGCGATTATGCCGGCTTCGTCTGTTCAACCGGTCAGTGGCAAGACCCAGCAGGTGCCAAGACCTTGGCAGCCGGCAGCAAACTCACCGTGGGCGCTATTACTTGTTCGGTAAAAGACACCGCTGCGCGATGCGAAAACACCACCGGGCAGTTCATCGCTCTAGGCCCAAAGGTCTGGGCCGTCCAAAACTAAGCCTCGCCTAGTCCTTAGGCAGCAGAGTTAGCAAACGAACTTCTGGTCGGCAAGCAAAGCGCACCGGAGCAAAAATCGAGTGCCCCAAGCCGGCAACTACGTTCAAAATCAAGGTTTTGCCTCCGAGATTCCAGCTACTTAGACCTTTCGCGTTTTTGCGTGGCAGGTCGCAGTTAGTAACCAACGCGCCGAAACCTGGAAGGCACACCTGACCACCGTGAGTGTGGCCTGCCAACAGAAGGTCAACCCCAGCATCACCCATCGCATCAATTACGCGAAGGTATGGGGCATGACTGACACCGATAACCAGATTGGCGCCGCTGGCAAGCACATCCTGGTTCGGAATGGTCGCCAAATCGTCGAGCCCATCGTGCGCGTCGTCGACGCCAACAAAGTTGATGCTGACTCCTTTGATTACTGCGCGGCCCTGGCGATTATTGAGATCTAACCAACCGGCAGAGGTGAAGCCGCCGACCAGTCTCGCGGTCTCTAGTTTTTTACCGTGACCGACCTTTGATGGCCCACCCAGATAGGCCAATGGGTTTCTTAGCTCGGGTGCGTGATAGTCGTTTGAACCGTTTACGAACACTCCGGTGCGTTCGAGCAGCGGCTTCAAAGCGGTGAGAGTTGGGCCAATCGACGACGCGTGGCCAAGGTTGTCGCCGGTGTCGACCACGAGGTCGGGTGCAAGCTCACCGAGCTTCTTAATCCAGGCAAGTTTGCGCTTTTGCCAAGGTGCGATGTGTAGGTCGCCGATGTGAAGCACGCTAATCGCTTGGCTGCCAACTGGCAAAATTCGGACGCTTTCGCGACGAATGACAAAAAGGTGGCGTTCGATTCCGATTCCCCAGATTGCCGCGAGTGCGCAAATGCCAAGTATTGTCCAGAGCCAAGCCATCGTTGGGTCTTAGGGGCCAGCGCTAATGATCAGCAAGATTGCACCGGTTGATGCCGCAGGTGAACCTGCTGCCGGGTCGGTGCCAACCACCATTCCCTTAGGAACAGTTGGCGACTTGACGAAGAATTGAGTCTGCGAAGGTTGCGGTTCGCTAACTGCAGCGAAACCGGCCTGAAGAAGTGTTGCCTTCGCGTTAACCACGCTCATGCCGGCCACACTTGGCACCGTGGCGCCGCCGCCCTTGCTGACGTAGATCGAAACCTGGCTTCCCTGCGGAACAGCCTTACCGGCCGCTGGGCGCGTGTAGGCAACTGTGCCGGCAGGTTGCGGTGAAGCAACCTGTTTGACCACGATTGTGCCGGCAAGCAAGTTGGTCTTGATTACCTCGTTGGCGGCATCCGGGGTCTGACCGGTTACATCTGGAATCTTGATGTATGCGGCGTCGAGCATGGTTGCCGGCGGTGAATCAAGCGCGGTTCCAGGGTAGAGCTTGTTTGCCGTCTGCATGATGGTTCGCCAAATATCGTGACGAACGGTGTTGCCGGCCTTCTTGTTGAGCTTGATGCCAGAAAGTGACTTCGAGCCAGAAACGTTTCCAACCCAGGTGGCAGTTGCTACGGCACTAGAAAAACCGGTCATCCAGGTGTGAACACCCGAGTCGGTGGTTCCGGTTTTACCGGCTAGGGGAGTGCCATCGCCGGTGTTTGACGCGCCACCGGTTCCGCCGCTCATTACCGCCTTCATGGCATAGGTCATGCCAGCGGCAACCTCAGGGGTCACTGCCTGCGAGCACTGCGAGGTTGGCACCTTGAGTTCTTGCTGGGTTGAGCGAACGATTACCTTGTCGATGGCAATCGGGCTGCAATACATTCCGTGGTTTGCAATGGCGGCATTTGCAGCGGCCATGGTTAGTGGTGAAAGTTCGTTTACACCAATCACGGATGAGGGGATGTACTGAAGTTCGGTGCCATCGGCGCGGTGAACACCGAAGCGCATCGCGGTGTCTCGAATATCGCAGAGGTCGAGTTTCGAGGCCATGTAGACGAACGCGGTGTTCTCAGAGATTGCTGTTGCATGCACAACGGTCAGATCTTCTGGCTCGTGCGTGATGTTTCTTGGCGTCCAGGTGCCTCCGATTGCTCCACAACGTGACGAGAAGTCAGAACCATTCCAGGTGCGAACTCGGCCATCAACGTGGTCGTTCAAGTGATAACCCTTGGTTAGCCACTCGGCCAAAGTGAAGATCTTGTAGGTCGAACCAGACTGGAAGCCAGACGAGCCACCGTAGGCCTTATCGGCCGCGTAGTTCACCGATGTGTGGCCAACATCCGTGGTCGTGGTTTGGTCGAAAATTCGGTTCTCGGTCATCGCCAAAATTCGGCCGGTGCCAACCTGAACGCTCACACTCGCGGTACCAACCTGGCTCGGGTCATCCGATGGAACCCAGGTGAGGCTCGCATTGTGGGCAGCCGCCTGAATCTTCAGGTCGAGGCTGGTATAAATCTCGAGGCCACCGCGACGCAATAGGTTCTCGCGGTCTTCAGGAGTTGGGCCAAACTCGGCGTTGTTTCGCACGGTCCAAACCACGTAGTCACAGAAGAAAGCTGCGGTCTGGTTTGCTTCGCAGCCGCTCGGCATGTGAGTGATCTTGGTGATAATCGGGGTGTCTTTGGCATTGGTGGCCTGCTCGGCGGTGATGTAACCGGCATCGCGCATGTTGTCAATCACGTAGTCACGGCGACGCTTGCCGCGGTCAAGGTTGGCAGGGTCATCTGGGCGGTAGTCGTTCGGCGACTTCAACATCGCGGCCAACAGGGCTGCCTGCGGAATGTCGAGCTGAGCGGCCGGGATGCCGAAGTAATAGTTAGCTGCTGCCTCAACACCATTGATCTGGTGGCCAAAGAAGGCAAGGTTCAAATAACCGGCCAAGATGTCTTGCTTCGAAGTGACCTGCTCGAGCGCAACGGCTAGGCGCATTTCGCGAAGTTTACGGTCGATACTTCGGGCGGTAGCCTCGTCGATTGCCTTTTGATTGCCCGAAAGTTGGGCCGCCTCAACGAGCGAGTTCTTGACGTATTGCATGGTGATCGTCGAACCACCGGCACCGCCACCAGCGGTGACCACGTTGCCGAAAGAGGCGCGAAGGAAAGAAACGATGTCGACACCAGCGTGCTGGTAGAAGCGAGGGTCTTCGGTGGCAACCACCGCGTTGCGAATGTTTGGAGACATCTGGTCGTAGTTCACCGAGATGCGGTTCTGGTGATAGAACTTGGCAACCTCAACCGGCTTGCCATCCTGGGTTGCATACAGGGTTGAAGCCTGTGATGCGTTAACCGGCTTGATGTAATCAGGCAGGTTTTCGAAAACCGAGATGCCTGCAGATGCAGCAAAACCACCGATGATTACGGTTGGGGCCAATAGCGCGATGCCCAAAACTCCAGCGATTACCGAGAGCCCGACAAATTTGAAAAGACCGCGGCCTAGCGATTCTGGCTTGTTACGAGACATAGAATCAAGGTTACCCGACAACCCTGAGAGGATGCCCATAATGATTACTTGGGAGTACATCACCACCCCGTTGCTTTTGCACAAAGAGACCGCCATTTTGAACACCTGGGGCTCAGAAGGATGGGAACTCGTTCAAATTCTTGACAACAAAATGGGCGGAAACATCGCATTTTTCAAGCGCCCAGTAGCGGCAAAGGCATAAGCAAGATGTCAAACATCGAAGCCCGACTAATTGAACTTGGCCACCCGTTACCTGAGGTTGCCAAGCCTGTTGCCGCCTATATTCCTTCTGTCGTCACCGGCAACCTAGTTTTCACCAGCGGTCAGTTGCCTTTCGTTGCTGGCGCGCTGCCTGCAGCCGGCAAGGTTGGTACAACTGAGGGTCTCGTTGACCCAGCCGTTGCTAAGGACCTCGCCAAACTCTGCGCTCTAAACGCGCTCGCCGCGGTAAAGCTTGCCATCGGTGACCTCGATCGAGTAACTCGCGTTGTGAAGGTCGTCGGTTTTGTGGCCTCAGTGCCCGAATTCACCGGCCAGCCTGGCGTTATCAACGGTGCCAGCGAATTCCTAGTTGAGGTCTTCGGCGACAAGGGAGTGCACGCTCGCTCGGCCGTTGGTGTTCCGGTATTGCCGCTCGATTCGGCCGTTGAGGTCGAGATTGTGGTCGAGTTCGAATAGCCCAAGGATGTGTTGCCTCGCGGCAATTAAGAAACCCCAGTCTTGCGACTGGGGTTTCTTAATTTGTGCCGTAAGTTTTGCTACCACTCGCGTGGCTTCGCGAACGGCGTCGGCATAACTTGTCGCCGCGCTAGTCGCTCGCTCCTGCCGCAACCTTGCCAGAGATGATGTCCATCACGGCGGTATCGGCGAGAGTGGTTACGTCACCAATCGGACGGTCTTCTGCAACGTCACGAAGCAGGCGACGCATGATCTTGCCCGAGCGAGTCTTTGGCAGTTCGGCGACCACCATGATGGTGCGAGGTCGAGCGATAGGGCCAATCTCCTTGCTCACGTGATCGCGCAGAATCTTGCTTACGTCGGCATCTGAACCTGCGTTGTCTAGCTGGTTCTGGCGAAGAATCACGAATGCAACCACGGCTTGGCCGGTGGTTTCATCCTTGGCGCCAACCACAGCAGCCTCGGCAACGAACTCGTGTGACACGAGAGCCGACTCGATTTCGGCGGTTGAAAGTCGGTGACCCGAAACGTTCATGACGTCATCGACGCGGCCTAGCAACCAAAGGTCGCCTTCATCGTCCCACTTAGCACCGTCACCGGCGAAGTAGATGCCCTCGAACTTCGACCAATAGGTCTCGACGAAGCGCTCTGGGTCGCCCCAGATGCCGCGTAGCATCGATGGCCATGGCTCGGTAATGGTCAGTAGACCTGGTTCACCGCGGCCAAGTTCTTTGCCGTCGTCGTCCAAGATCTTTACTTCGATGCCAGGCAGCGGAATCTGTGCGGAACCAGGCTTCAGTGAGGTGATTCCAGGCAGCGGTGAAATCATGATGCCGCCGGTTTCGGTCTGCCACCAGGTGTCAACAATCGGTGCGTGACCGCCGCCGATTACCTTGCGGTACCACATCCATGCCTCAGGGTTGATTGGTTCACCAACCGAGCCAAGCACGCGAATGGTCGAGAGGTTGTACTGGTTTGGAACCTGGCTACCCATCTTCATAAAGCTGCGAATTGCGGTTGGTGCGGTGTAGAGAATGCTCACGCCATACTTCTGCACGATGCTCCACCAGCGGCCCCAATCCGGGGTTTCTGGGGTTCCTTCATAAATCACCTGCGATGCGCCATTGGCGAGTGGGCCATAGGCAACGTAGCTGTGGCCCGTGATCCAGCCGATGTCTGCGGTACACCAGTAAACGTCGGTCTCTGGGTGCAGGTCGAAGACGTTCTTGTGGGTGTATGCAGCCTGAGTTAGGTAGCCACCCGAGGTGTGCAAAATACCCTTAGGCTTGCCGGTGGTGCCCGAGGTGTAAAGAATGAAGAGAGGCTGCTCGGCAGGGAATGCCTGAGCTTCGTGCTCGTCGCTGGCCTCGCCAATTGCTAGGTTCCAGTCGATGTCGCGGCCTTCGACCCAACCGGTTTCTTGGTTGGTTCGCTTGACCACGAGAACGTTTTCTACCGATGCGCAACGGCCACCAGAAAGTGCCTCGTCGACGGCTGGCTTGAGCGCACTAGCCTTGCCCTTGCGGTAGCCACCGTCAGCCGTGATTACAAGCTTGGCTTCGGCATCTTCGATGCGGCTGCTCAGTGATTCGGCAGAGAAACCGCCAAAGATTACTGAGTGCACGGCGCCGATGCGAGCAACGGCCTGCATTGCAAT
>CANGGK010000041.1 GCA_947453475.1 Microbacteriaceae bacterium | reverse complement strand
GGCAGAGGAATCGCCTGCGTTTCTGGAGACGCGGATGCCGGAGCATTTACCGGTGCCGTCGGAGCTGGGGGCGCGACGAAGGTTGGTGCTGTCGGAATGCTAATTGGCTCAGTTGCCGCATCGGCGGTGTCTACCGAAGGAACATTAGGTTCTACCGGGTCACCGAAAAGAGTGTCTAGAACGTCTTCGTCTGGCTCGCCGCCGAACATCGCCTGAGTGGTGGTAATCGGGGTATCAAAGGCAGGTTCGTCGCCCTGTTTACCCTTGCGCCACCAAGGCACCTTGGTGCCATCGAATGCATCGAGAACCGAGTCTTCTTCGACCTCTGGTTCTGACTTTTCTGCGCCCGCACCGAAAAGATAGGTTCCAAGCTCGCGAAAGCGTTCACCAATGCGATTAGGTGTGGTCTTGGTAAGAATCAATAGCGAACCAAACACAAATATTGCCAAAACCAGACCCGTGATTATTTGGTTTAGCGGGCTGGCATCAATGATGCTCAGAAACGCAACCGAGACGAGCCAGCCAAAGACTCCGCCGGCCTGCGAAAGCAAGGCCGGAGCATCAGACGGTTGAAGTTTTGGGGCACCGAAGGTGTGGAAAAAACCGCTGATCGAGATGATCAGCAAGAACAGACCCACAGCAATTCGACCGTTGTTTCGAGTCGACGAAGGGTTGCGCATGAGGTAGATGGCAAAAATCACCATCACCACCGGTAGTACGTAGGCTACGCGGCCAAACATCAGCCCAAATGTGCTGTCGTTGACCTGAACGGCCCACGGTTGCTTGGCAAGGAACCATGTGAAAACAGCACCGGTAACACCCAAGACAAAGAGAAAGAACGGCAGACCGTCGCGACGATCTTCTTTGGCAATCTTGTCTGGGCTAAGCGCGCGAGCGCCAGCCCCAACGGCGTGCGCCAAACCCATGTAGATGGCGACCAAAGCACGAACAAAGCCATTCGAACCCGATGAATTTGCTTGGGTGCGAGCTGGTTGGCGCGGCCCGCGAGCTGCGGGTTTGCGCTTAGGTGCTGGTTTGCGTGTAGCCATTCCTCAAAACTAACAGCGACCAGCGACAGAATCGTGAAGGCACGAGCCAATCGATTGAGCGAATTAGCCCTGAATTACTACCGGAATAATCATTGGGCGACGACGGTGGGCCTTGTTCACCCAGGTGCCAATCGTGCGTCGAATAACCTGCTGCAGAGCATAGGTGTCTCGGATGCCCTCACCGGCAGCCTCGGCAAGTGCACGTTCAATCATCGGCTTGACCGCATCGAAGACGTGATCATCCTCGGCAAACGCGCGGGCACGGATTTCAGGGCCAACCTTTACGCGACCGTTTTCGTCTACAACACAGAAAATCGAGATGAAACCCTCTTCGGCCAAAACTCGGCGATCCTTTAGGTCATCCTCGGTGATCTTGCCAACAGTCTTGCCGTCAACATAGAGCAGACCGCACTCGACTGCACCAACGACTTCGGCGATGCCGTCGGCAAGGTCAATGACCCAACCATCTTCGGTGATGAGAACTCGCTCGCTCGGAACACCGGTTTGCTCGGCCAGCTTTCCATTCGCGATGAGGTGGCGGTATTCACCGTGCACCGGCATGACGTTCTTAGGCTGAAGGATGTTGTAGCAGTAAAGCAACTCACCGGCGGCTGCGTGGCCCGAAACGTGCACCTTCGCATTGCCCTTGTGAACAACGTTTGCGCCAAGTTTGGTCAAACCGTCGATTACGCGGTAAACCGCGTTTTCATTGCCCGGAATTAGCGAGCTGGCCAGGATGACGGTGTCACCCTCACCAATCTCGATGTCGTGCTCAAGGTTTGCCATGCGAGCCAAAACAGCCATCGGTTCACCTTGTGAGCCGGTTGACATGAAGACGACCTTGTCGGCGGGCATACTGGCCGCCTGCTTGAGGTCGACGAAGTCTTGAGTGTCTGCCGTTAGGTAACCCATTTGGATAGCGATCTGCATGTTGCGCACCATCGAACGACCGACCAAGGCAACCTTGCGATCGTTGGCCTTAGCGGCATCAACAACCTGCTGAACGCGGTGCACGTGGCTAGAGAACGAAGCAACGATCACGCGCTTCTTCGAACGAGCGATGACACTCTCAATAACCGGGCCGATGTCTTTTTCGAGCGGGGTAAAACCGGGTACGTCAGCGTTGGTGGAGTCGCTCATGAATAGGTCGAGGCCTTCTTCGCCGATTCTTGCGAAAGCGCGAAGGTCGGTAAGGCGACCATCAAGCGGAAGCTGATCCATCTTGAAGTCACCGGTGTGCAAGACAGAGCCGGCCTTCGAGCGAATGACCACTGCCATCGCGTCTGGAATCGAGTGGTTTACCGCCACGAACTCAAGGTTGAACCCGGCGAGCTGCTCGCGCTGCCCCTCGACTACAACCATCGAGTAAGGCGTGATTCGGTGCTCTTTTAGCTTTGCCTCTACGAATGCCAAAGTTAGCGCCGAGCCAAGAATTGGAATGTCTTGCTTCATGCGAAGCAGGTATGGCACTCCCCCGATGTGGTCTTCGTGACCATGAGTCAAGAAGATGCCAATGACATCATCCATGCGGTCTTTAAGGTAACCAAAGTCAGGCAAAATAACGTCGATGCCAGGCTGGTGTTCTTCAGGGAAGAGCACACCGCAGTCGACGATGAGGATCTTGCCGTCAATCTCGAAGACGGTCATGTTGCGACCGATTTCTCCGATGCCACCAAGAGGGATGATGCGGAGGACGCCCGGACGTAGTGGTGCTGGGGCCGGAAGGGTTTGAACCAATGGTTCTCATTTCTATTCGGTTGTTGTGCACTCTTGCGCACTTGTTAAATAACTCGCGTCGTACGCGTGGCTTGGTGCTTAGCGGGTGGTGCCGGCAATCTTTGGCAGTGCGCCACCAGCAGCCGCGTTGCGGTCTGGGCGGAAGTTGCTGAACGACAGACCGGTAACCGTGCCTACGAGGTCGATGTCGGCCTCGATGCGAGCAGCCTCTGCATCTTCAGGGCCAACCAGCGGCAGACGCACGCGAGGGCTTGAGATGACTCCAAGACCGTTCAGGATGTACTTGGCAGCCACGGTGCCTGGCACGTGAGACATTGCAGCACGCTGAAGCGGGTCGAGGCTGTTGTGCACGGTAAGTGCGTGGTGGAAGTCGTTACGGTTCGCCGCGTCAATCAGTTCGCGGTAGGCCGCCGGAGCGATGTTAGCGGTTACTGAGATACAGCCGACGGCACCGATAGACAGGTGCGGAAGCAGGTTTGAATCATCGCCCGAGAAGTAGAAGAGCCCGGTCTCGTTCATGATGCGAGTAGCTTGAGCGAGATCACCGCGGGCATCCTTGACGGCAATGATGTTTGGGTGCTTTGAGGCGCGGTGGAAGGTGTCCTGAGAAATCGCGATGCCGGTTCGGCCCGGGATGTCATACAAGATGACCGGAAGGTCGGTTGAGTCGGCGACCATTCTGAAGTGGGTGAGCACACCGGCTTGGGTCGGCTTGTTGTAGTAAGGAGTGACGATCATGATGCCATCGGCGCCAGCCTTTTCGCTGGCCTTGTAAAGCTGCATCGCGTGTGCGGTTTCGTTAGAGCCACCACCGGTGATGATTTTGGCACGGCCGCCAGAGACCGACTTTCCGACCTCAACAAGCTTGATCTTTTCGGCGTCGGTAAGCGTGCTGGTCTCACCGGTTGTACCGGTAACGACTACTCCGTCTGCGCCATTCGAGATGACGTAGTCGATTAGCTTCTCGGTATCTGCCCAGTCAACTTCGCCATCGGCGGTCATTGGGGTAACGAGAGCAACCAGGGTCTGGCCAAAAATGTTCTTGTGCGACATGTTCTAAGCCTATCGGTTGGCTAGGTAGGCTGGCGATGTGAACTTTTTGCCAACGAAGGCTGACCTGGATGAGGCGCTGGCTGCACCGGTAAAGAATCTCCTCTCGGGCATAACCGTCGCAATCATTGCACTGCCGCTGGCTCTAGCCTTCGGTCTAGGTTCGGGCATGGGAGCCGAGGCTGGCATAACGACAGCCATCATCGCCGGTGCACTGGCGGCCATCTTTGGCGGTAGCCGCCTTCAGGTTTCTGGCCCCACCGGTGCAATGACAGTCGTCTTGGTGCCTATCTTCAAGCAATTTGGCCCATCCGGGGTGTTATTCGTTGGGCTGATTTCTGGCCTGTTATTGATTTGCATCGCACTGCTGAAACTCGGCGAACACGTGCACCGGTTGCCTACTTCGCTCATCGAAGGTTTCACCGCCGGAATTGCAGTGATTATCACACTTCAACAGTTTGCATACCTCAACGGTGTCACCCAAGCTGTCTTCGGTTTGGCGGTTACCGCATTGATTTTGACCGGCCAGCACTTTTGGCCGCGGGTTCCGTTTGCCTTCATCCTGGTGATTGTCGCTACGGTGGCGGCCGACCTCTTTAGCCTGAAACTAGAGCGAATCGGTGAACTGCCATCGACGATTGGTAACTGGGATTTGTCATTCCTTAACCAGTCAGGCTGGTTGCAGCTGATTCCTTCGGCAATTGCGGTGACCATCCTTGCCGCGCTCGAAAGTCTGCTCTCGGCGAAGGTGGCCGACCGACTTCGCGGTGGAGGGGAACACCACGATGCCAACAAGGAACTCTTCGGTCAAGGAATTGCCAACATCGTCGTGCCCTTCTTTGGTGGCGTGCCGGCGACCGCCGCGCTGGCCAGAACGGCTGTGAACGTGAGAGCCGGAGCTACTTCAAAATCATCGGCCTTGATTCACTCACTGGTGTTGGCGGCAGTGATTTTGCTTGCGGCTCCCCTGGTATCGAAAATTCCACTTGCTGCGCTGGCCGGCGTGTTGTTGGCAACCACCGTTCACATGGTGAAGCCCAAGGAGCTTATTCACACGGCGAAGATCAGCTGGCTCGACGCGATAGTGATGGGGGCTACCTTCGTCGCGACCATTGCGCTCAACCTAATATCGGGTGTGATTGTCGGCCTGGTGCTTGCGTTGACTCTGAGAAAAACGAAACTGGGCAGGCTCTCTCGAACCTACCCAGTTATCGATGACGCCGAAACACTCGGCGACTAAAAATCCTTACGGAGCTACGCGGCCATTCTTGTTGAATGCTTCATAGGTGTATGGCATGAGCTCGGCCCAGAACTCCTCCATCTTCTCGGCACACATTTCAATTTCGCGCTGAGGGAATGATGGAAAGTGGGTTCCTTCGCGCTGCGTGCGCAGGCTTAGGAAGTTCATTAGGGCACGTGAGTTCATGGTCACATACATGCTCGAATAGATGTTTAGTGGCAGCACAATGCGAGCGACCTCACGGGCCACGCCAGCCTCAAGCATGCGCTTGTATGACTCGTAGGCCTGTTGCGAAGTAGTGCGTGACTCTTGCTCAACTAAGGCAATCTGCTCAGCTGAACCAGGCAAGAATTCGTAGTGACCGGTCTTGCCAGTCTGAACCAAGTTGCGGTCAGGGGCTGGCACGTAGAAAACCGGCGAAAGCTCCTTGTAACGACCAGATTCTTCGTTGTAGCTAGCGATGCGGTGACGCATGAATTCACGGAAAACGAAGATCGGCGCCTGCACGTAGAAAGTCATCGAGTTGTGCTCGAATGGTGAACCGTGACGGTCGCGCATCAGGTAGTTGATGAGGCCTTTATTGCGCTTCTCATCTTCTGATGCATCTGTGTGCGCGGCAGCAGAGTCGAGAGTTTGCTCACCCTGAGTTGAAACGCGGGCTGCAAACAATACGTCTGAGTCCGACGCGCTTGAGCGGACTAGTTCGACGGTTACGTCGCTACGAAAAATGATGTCTGACACGCCACTAAGCCTAATGGATTAGTGCTGTTTGATGAGACCGATTCGCTGAAGACCAATGTAGATCTGGCAACCGAGGCAGAAATCAAAAGCCGCGTTGAGGAAAGCTGCAACAAAGGCCGCAGCCGCCGCGATGGCAAGGCCGTAGGGAATTGCAAGTGCACCCAGGATGAGACCGACGCCTGCAACTAGTAGTCCAACCAGTTGCGCAAACTTTGGCGGGCGCGGGTCTTCGAGCTCTTTTGGAGCAGCCAAACGTGGGCGCACGAACTTCTTGAAGATCAAACCGTATGGGTGCTTTGCGTTGCCTAGCGTGGCTCCAATCGCAAACAGCACGGTGATGGCGGCTAGCAACCAGTAGGCGGCCACGGCGGTTGCAGCATTTAAGGCTAGAAACACGGTCAAGAGCAGCAGCGTCGAGGTGATTACCGCTCCGAAACGTGGGCCGCGTGGGTCGATGCCGACAGGAGTTTTAGCAGTTGGTGTTGAGCTCATTAGATGTGGAAGCTTCCTATTTCATCTTGGATAGTTTGTGGTTTTGCCGCCCCACCGATGCGTGAGGTAACGACGCCATTCTTGTCGAGAACGAGAGTGGTTGGAGTTTGCAGAATGTTGAATTTATTGGCCAAATCGAGTCTGTTGGTGATGTCTACCTCGATGTGCAAGATGTCATCGTGCTGCGCCTCTAGCTCACGAAACAGGCGAGCCGTTTGAACGCATTGGCTACAAACCTCTGACGAAAACTGTAGAAAGGTTACGCGTTCACCAAACGAGGTGACCGGCTTGCCGTTCTTCGTCGCAGCAATTTCTTTTAGATCAATGATTTCGCCAGCAACGACTTTTTTGGCTGTGCCGGTGCTGGCCTTCCAAACCAAACCGCCAACAGTAGCAAGCGCCACCAGCGCAAGCACTACGACTATTTGAATCGAAAAGGTCATAGACCTAGGTTAATCACTGCGAGCGACCGGGGTAGATTCAAGACGATTTGTGACGAAATGCGATTGCGGTGCGCATCGAAGCACGGGCACGTCGGCTATCGCCAGAGGCATCGTAGGCCAGCGAAAGGTTGAACCAGCTGTGCCAGTCATCCGGGGCTTTTTCGGCCTTCTCGGCGTATTCGGCGAAAACCTTTTCTGCCGAAGAACGAATTGGGCGGCCGCTTGGGCGCAACTCAAGCTCAAAACGCGGCCACAAGTCTTGCTCTCGAACCTCCTTGGCGAGTGCTTCGACCTGGAGCCCAAACTTCAATTCACGGATGATCGACCAAATGCCAACAGCGGGCAACCCAAAAAGGGCGAAGCCCATGATCTTGGCAATTGGATTATCAACCTGAATAAGCGTGATTGCCTGATTTGTCATCAAGATCAGATAGATAAATGTGATGACGCTCAGGAGGATGGCGCCAACTTTAGGATTAGTCATTTATTGATGCCTAAGCGATTGGAAAATCTACGACCGATTGAAGGCCCACGATGAGCCCCTCGGCCTGAGCCGCTACCCGCAGTGATAGGTGGATACCGTGCGAATACGAGGCAACCGAGCTAACCTCGTGGCTAATGGTGAGCACCTCGCTGTTGCCACCGAAGTGAACATCCTGCTTAGCCGATACACCGGCCAAACGAAGGCTATGGATTGGGACACCGGCGACTACTTCGCCCCTGGCCGTCTGACCAACACCCGGAATCAAGGGTTGGGTCATGCCCGAACGAGCCTCGGCGATCATCTCGGCTGTGCGAACCGCGGTGCCCGACGGCGAATCAATCTTGCCGGCGTGGTGGGCCTCGACGATTTCGATCGAGTCAAAGAATTTTGCGGCCTGGGCAGCAAAGGAACTGGCCAACATCGAGCCGATTGAGAAGTTCGGAATGACAACTACAGCCGAGTCTGGGCTGTTAGACAACTTGTGTTCGAGTGCAGATAGCTTCGCGGCTGACCAGCCGCTGGTGCCAACGACAACCTTTAGGCCGTTCGCGATGCAATAGTCAACTACCTGCTCTGAAACCTCGAGTCGAGTGACTTCAAAGACCACATCTGCGCCGATTAGCTGGCTAAGCTCGCTCTTCGAATCCAGAGCGGCGTGCAGCGATAGGTGCTGCGAACCATGAATGATGTCGAGGGCTAACTTGCCCATGCGTCCGGTGGCGCCGACAACGGCTACTTTGATAGTCATAGGTCAAACTTACAGAAACTCGTCAAAGATTTTTTCTTTGAGGTCGCCCACGGCGACTATTGAACGTTCCCGGCTGGCAATGTCTGCCGCAAGGGCTTGGATGTCGGCGAGCGTTACCGCCTTGAAAAGCGCAAGAGAGTCGTTAAGGTCGACAAACTCGCCGGTGACAACTTCGCTGCTCACCAGTCGACTCATTCGCGCCTGGGTGCTCTCAAATTTCAAAGCGAGCGAACCCGAGATGTTTCCCATGGCAAGGTCGAACTCTGCTTGGGTGATGCCATCGTTGGCCACCTTGTCGAGTTCGCCAATCATCAAACGGGTTACCTCTTGGGTCTTCTGTGGCGAACACCCGGCATAAAGACCGAAGTAAGCCCCGTCAGAGTAACCCTGGTTGAACGAGTAGACCGAGTAGGCCAAGCCTCGCTTCTCGCGAATCTCTTGGAAAAGGCGTGAGCTCATGCCCCCACCCAAAACGGTATTCAAAATACCCATTGCAAAACGTCGTGGGTCGTTGGCAATGAGACCCTGAACTCCCACCAACACGTTGGCCTGTTGAGTCGGGCGCTTGATGAATTTGAGTGCCGTACCGCGCTTGATGTCGGCTTGGGCAAGAATTCGCCGTGGAACTGGAGTTGCCTTTACCGAGAGATCCCAGCCGGCTTCGGTGAGAGCCTGTTCCACCTGCTGAATGAGGGCATCATGATTTACGCCACCCGCTGCAGCCACAACCAAATCTTGTGGGCGGTAGTTGTTCTTGTAGTACTCCCAGACGGCATCGCGGGTAACCGCCTTGATAGTCTCTGGAGTTCCACCGATTGGGCGACCGAGTGCGTGCTCGCCGAGCACAGCCTCGCAAAAGGCTTCGTGAGCGACGTCTTCTGGGTCGTCATCGTTCATCGCTAGCTCTTCAAGGATGACGGTGCGTTCATTTTCAAACTCGACCGGGTCAATTAGTGAAGAAGTGAGCATGTCGGCGATTACATCTACGGCCACCGGTAACGCGGTGTCTTGCACACGGGCGTAGTAACCGGTGTGTTCTTTACCGGTAGAGGCGTTTGAAGAACCACCGATTTTGTCGAATTCAATCGCAATATCTAGCGCGGTGCGCTTGGTTGTTCCCTTGAAAAGCAGGTGCTCGAGGAAGTGGGTAGAACCGTGGTGACCGTTGGTCTCGTCACGCGAACCGACCGCTACCGAGAATGAGACTGAGGCGCTCTGAGCGCTCGGCATGGTCTCAGTTAAAACGCGAACACCGCTCGGAAGGACAGAACGACGAATCGAACTGCCTCCCGAAGCGGTGAACGAGAGTTCGCTCTGGTCAAGTGGAAATTGGAAATTACTCACAGTAAAACCAGAACTTTCTGTAGCGTTTTTACTCTTCGTCAGAGTCTGAGGCTGCGGCTGCACCCTCTTCACCCTCAACGACTGGGCCAAGCGAAAGCTTGCCACGGTCATCGATCTTGGTGATTTCGACCTGAAGCTTCTGGCCAACCTCAAGAACGTCTTCGACGTTCTCAACGCGCTTGCCACCTGAGATCTTGCGAAGCTCAGAGATGTGTAGCAGGCCATCCTTGCCTGGAACGAGAGAAACGAACGCACCGAAGGTGGCTAGCTTCACGACGGTTCCGAGGAAACGCTCGCCGATCTCTGGTACGTGTGGGTTAGCGATTGCGTTAACCGCTGCACGTGCTGCCTCTGCAGAAGGACCATCGGTTGCGCCGATGTAAACGGTGCCGTCATCTTCAATCGAGATGTCTGCTCCGGTGTCTTCCTGAATCTGGTTGATCATCTTGCCCTTAGGGCCAATGACCTCACCGATCTTGTCGACAGGAATCTTCACAGCGATAACGCGAGGCGCGGTTGGCGCCATCTCGTCTGGCTCGCTGATTGCAGATGCCATGATGTCGAGGATGTGGTGACGGGCCTCGCGAGCCTGGGTTAGAGCACCTGCAAGAACTGAGGCAGGGATGCCGTCGAGCTTGGTGTCTAGCTGAATCGCGGTGATGAAGTCGCGGGTTCCGGCAACCTTGAAGTCCATGTCGCCGAGTGCGTCTTCGGCACCAAGGATGTCGGTGATCGCAGCGTACTGGATCTTGCCATCAACGGTGTCTGAGATCAGACCCATAGCGATACCGGCTACTGGTGCACGAAGTGGAACACCTGCGCCGAGTAGAGACAGGGTCGAAGCACAAACAGAACCCATTGAGGTTGAACCGTTTGAACCTAGAGCCTCTGAAACCTGACGGATTGCGTATGGGAAGTCTTCACGCTTTGGAAGAACAGGAACCAACGCACGCTCTGCAAGCGCACCGTGACCGATTTCGCGGCGCTTAGGGGTGCCAACACGACCGACCTCACCAGTTGAGTAAGGAGGGAAGTTGTAGTTGTGCATGTAGCGCTTAGAGGTGACCGGGCTTAGTGAGTCAATCTGCTGCTCCATCTTGAGCATGTTCAGAGTGGTAACACCAAGGATCTGAGTCTCGCCGCGCTGGAAGATTGCTGAACCGTGCACGCGTGGAAGCGGGTGGGTCTCAGCGGTGATCTGACGGATGTCCTTCAGGCCACGACCGTCAATACGGATGCCTTCCTTTAGAACGCGAGTACGCATGATCTTCTTGGTAACTGACTTGTAAGCAGCAGAGAACTGAGCCATCTGAGCCTCGTCAAGCTTTGACTCAAGGGCAGCCTTGGTCTCGGCCTTTAGTGCGTCGTCAGCATCCTGGCGCTCTACCTTGTCGGCGATCTGGTAAACCTTGGCAAGCTGTGCGCCTGCTGCTGCCTCAACGGCTGAGTAAACCTCGTCGGTGTAAGGCAAGAAGGTTGGGTAGTCAGCGGTTGGCTTTGCAGCAACTGCGGCTAGGTCAGCCTGAGCCTTGACTAGAGCCTTGATGAACGGCTTTGCAGCCTCAAGACCCTCAGACACTACGTCTTCCGAAGGAGCCTTTGCGCCAGCGGCGATTAGGTCCATTGAGTTCTCTGAAGCTTCTGCCTCAACCATCATGATTGCAACGTCTTCGACGCCGTTCTCAACGATTACTCGACCAGCAACAACCATGTTGAATACTGCGCGCTCTAGCTGTGAGTACTTAGGGAAAGCAACCCACTGACCGTCGATTAGTGCAACACGCACACCACCGATTGGGCCTGAGAATGGCAAACCAGCAAGTTGGGTAGACATAGATGCAGCGTTGATAGCTACAACGTCGTATAGCTCGTCAGGCTCGATTGCCCAAACGGTTACTACGACCTGGATTTCGTTGCGAAGACCATCAACGAATGATGGGCGCAATGGGCGGTCGATCAAACGGCAGGCAAGGATTGCCTCGGTCGATGGGCGACCTTCACGACGGAAGAAGCTTCCTGGGATGCGGCCAGCCGCATACATGCGCTCTTCAACGTCGATGGTTAGTGGGAAGAAGTCGAACTGGTCTTTTGGCTGCTTGCTTGCAGTGGTAGCCGAGAACAGCATGGTTTCTTCGTCGATGTAAACAGCTGCGGCACCCTGTGCCTGCTGAGCCAAACGACCGGTTTCGAAACGGATAACGCGCTTACCGAATTTTCCGTTGTCGATGATTGCTTCTGTTGCTTTGATTTCTGGACCTTCCATGGTCCCTCCTCTTTTTCCTCTGTGCACGAGAAACCCAGGGCCAAAAGATTTAGGCCTAGAACCGGATGATTCGTGCGTGAGCGTTCGCGGCAAGTTAACTTGCCCACATTGGAGGGATGCCCTGGTCTGCAGTAGAAAATCTTGAACTCATCTAGGAGTAATCAAGACCCACAACCGAAGACCAGCAAACCTGCCACGTCGCTCTCATCCAAGGCTAACAGACCGGTGCGACAAAGGCTAGGAGTGCATCGATGAACATCCGGTTAAAGCAAATCGCCCAGACTATAGCCCGGGCGATTTGGGAAGACTATTTATCGCGATATTTCGCTCTAAGTCGTCAAAGACGACTTAGCGGCGAAGGCCTAGGCGCTCTAGGAGCTCGCGGTAACGCTTGATGTCAACCTTCTGCAAGTAACCGAGAAGACGACGGCGCTGACCAACAAGGATAAGTAGGCCACGACGTGAGTGGTGGTCGTGCTTGTGGTCCTTTAGGTGCTCGGTTAGGTCCTT
>CANGGK010000040.1 GCA_947453475.1 Microbacteriaceae bacterium | reverse complement strand
CTGGACTGCACCAGAACTTGCGGTGCAGGCTTCGGGTGACAAGCGTGCGGTTACCGTAAAGGTTGCCGGTGCGGCCGGAAAGGCTGTTCGCATCACCATCGCGGGCAAGACCTTCACTCGAGTAGCCGGTTCGCAGAACGCTGTGATCTCGATTGCAACTACCGCCGGTAAGAAGGCGGTCAAGGTTGTCGTTGAGGGCAAGACCGTTTCGAAGTCGGTAATCGTAACTAAGTAACGAAAGCCCTCCGCGCAGGGTAATCAACAAAGAAACCCGCAGGTTTATCGCCTGCGGGTTTCTTTGCATTTGGAAGAAACTGGACGCAAGGTTTGTTGGGTAGATTATTGGTCAAGGCCTAATAAGGGGAGCATCATGAACAGCATCATCAATTTCATTTCTGGGCGCCGTGGTGCATGGGTAACCTTGCTTCTCGGCCTGATTTTTGCTGGCTTGGCCTTTGGCCCACTCGCCGGCGCCAAGACCGATGCTGCTCCTGGTGTTGGCCTACCGAGCAACAACGAGACTGTGCTGGTTGATGAGGCACTCAAGACTCTGCCTGGAGCCGACGCGACCGCAGCCATCGTTGTGTATCACTCAGACACCGCTTTCACCGATGAACAAAAGACCTGGTTGCTCGGCACGGTTGATGCCAAGACTCACCAGCTTGCCGGTGGCGTAAACGACAAGTTCCTCAAGTTCACCAATCTAAAGGTGATGGGCAACGCTTTCGTGCCGCCAGCCACTATTTCAGAGAACGGTTCTACTGCCCTTGTAACCATTCCGCTCGACAAGTCAGACCAGGTTGCCGTCGTCGGCGATCGCGTCAAAGAGATGCGTTCAATCGCCAAGGATGGCCTGCCGGCAGGCATTACGGCATACGTTACCGGCCCGGAAGGCTTCCAGGCCGACATCGCCAACGTCTTTGCCGGTGCCGACTTCAAGCTCCTCGCCGCAACGGCAATGGTTGTCATCCTCTTGCTCTTGATCACATACCGCAGCCCGACTCTTTGGCTGGTGCCACTACTCGTGGTTGGAACCGTTGACGGCATGTCTGGTGGCGTTGTTCGAAGCCTCGCAAGCTGGCTCGGCATTAGCCTCGATGGCTCAATCACCGGCATCTTGTCGGTTCTAGTCTTCGGTGCCGGAACCGACTACGCGCTACTACTCATCTCTCGCTACCGCGAAGAGTTGCTGCAGTTCAAAAACAAGAATGAGGCGATGGCTCGTGCTCTGCGCGAGGCCGCTCCGGCCATCCTGGCTTCGGGAACCACGGTTATTCTTGCGCTACTCACCTTGAACTTTGCCGAGCTTGAAGGAACCCGCGCCTTGGGCATCGCCTGCGCAACCGGCGTATTCTTGGCAATGGTCGCCGCGCTCACCGTCTTGCCTGCCGCCTTGGTGGTCTTCGGTCGCTGGATCTTCTGGCCGCTAACTCCGAAGTTTGGTGGAATCAACAAATCTGAAAACGGTCTTTGGGCCAAGCTTGGCCGTGGCGTGAGCCGCAAGCCTGTCATCGTCGCAATCGTTGGCTTCATCGTTCTAGGCGCAATGGCCTCTGGTGCGAGTGGTCTGCAGATTGGTCTATCGGCTACCGATCGCTTCTTGGCAAAGCCTGAAGCGGTTGCCGGCCAGGAGATTTTGGCCAAGGCGTTTGCCGCCGGTAGCTCAACCCCAACCACCGTAGTTGTGAACAACGACAAGGTTGCCGAGGTTGTGGCCAAGGCCGAGGCTGTTGCCGGAGTTGACTCGGTAAAGACGGGGGCCAGCAACGACACCATCACTAAGCTTGACGTTGTCTTGACTGACGCCAGCGGCTCTGACGCCGCCTACAAGACCATCGAGGGGCTGCGCACTGCAGTTCACGATGTCAGTGGTGCTGATGCAAAGGTCGGTGGTCTAGATGCCCAGGGCCTCGACGTAAAGAACGCATATTCGCACGACCAGGGTCTTGTCATTCCGATGATTCTTGCACTGGTGTTCATCGTGCTGCTACTTCTACTTCGTTCGCTGGTTGCACCGGTGTTGCTACTCGTGACCGTGGTTGCATCATTCTTCGCGAGCCTCGGTGCCGCCTGGTTGGTATTCGTGAACCTACTTGGCTTTCCGGCACTCGACCTAAGCGTGTTTCTCTACAGCTTCTTGTTCTTGGTTGCCCTCGGTGTTGACTACAACATCTTCTTGGTCACCCGTGCAAAAGAAGAAGCGGCAAAGCTGGGCACCCGTCAGGGCATGATCAAGGCACTAAGTTCAACCGGTGGTGTGATCACCAGCGCGGGTATCTTGCTCGCTGCTGTGTTCGCCGTGCTTGGTGTGCTGCCGTTGGTTGCACTGGCTCAGATTGGTGTGATTGTTTGCATCGGTGTGCTTCTCGACACCTTGCTAGTTCGCACCGTAATCGTTCCAGCGTTGGCATTTATTGCCGGTAAGAAGTTCTGGGCTGGCTTCGGCAAGGCCACCTTCAACGACTAATTAGGACCAAAGAAATAAGGCGCCAGTCCTCGGACCGGCGCCTTATTTCTTTGTTCAGAAGTTACTTGCCCAGTGAAGCAATCGCTGCGTTCAAGGTTGCCGATGGGCGCATTGCAGCCTCAACCTTTGCAGCGTTGGCAAGGTAGTAACCGCCAATGTCAACTGGCTTGCCCTGAACTGCGATTAGCTCCTCGACAATCTTGGCCTCAGCGGCACCAAGAGTGTTAGCTAGCTCGGTGAATGAAGCCGCAATCTCGGCATCTTCAGTCTGGCCGGCGAGCTCTTTGGCCCAGTAGAGAGCTAGGTAGAAGTGGCTACCGCGGTTGTCGATGGTGCCAATCTTGCGGCCAGGCGAACGGTCTTCTTCAAGGAAGGTTCCGGTTGCACGGTCAAGAGTGTCGGCTAGAACCTTGGCCTTTGAGTTGCCGGTGGTGCTAGCTAGGTGCTCCAACGATGCGGCCAGCGCGAAGAACTCGCCCAGTGAGTCCCATCGCAAATAGTTCTCTTCGAGGAACTGCTGAACGTGCTTCGGTGCTGAGCCTCCGGCACCGGTCTCGAATAGACCGCCACCGTTTAGTAGCGGAACAATCGAAAGCATCTTGGCGCTGGTGCCAACCTCGAGAATAGGGAACAGGTCGGTTAGGTAGTCGCGCAAAACGTTGCCCGAAACCGAGATGGTGTCTAGCCCGCGACGGATGCGCTCAAGTGAGTAACGAGTTGCGTCGGCCGGAGCCATGATCTCGATGGTTAGACCGCTGGTGTCGTGGTCGCCTAGGTAGCGCTTCACCTTGGTGATTAGCTCAGCGTCGTGAGCGCGAGCGGCGTCTAGCCAGAAGATCGCAGGCACGTTGGTTGCACGTGCGCGCGAAACGGCAAGCTTGACCCAGTCACGCACCGGAACATCCTTGGTCTGGGTTGCACGCCAGATGTCGCCCTTGGCAACCTTGTGCTCAAGCACGACATCGCCGTTTGAGTTCGCAACTTCTACGCGACCGTCTGCCTGAATCTCAAAGGTCTTGTCGTGGCTTCCGTATTCTTCGGCAGCCTGAGCCATCAAACCAACGTTTGGAACCGAACCGATGGTGGCAGGGTTTAGCGGGCCATTTTCGACAACATCATCGATGGTGGCCTGGTAAACGCCGGCATAGGAAGAGTCTGGAATCACAGCCAGCGTGTAGTCTTCAGCGCCGTCGACACCCCAGAGCTTGCCACCGTTGCGAATCAGGGCCGGCATCGAGGCGTCAACAATCACGTCAGATGGAACGTGCAGGTTGGTGATGCCCTTGTCGCTGTTGGTGTAGCTCAGGCGTGGGCCCTGGCCAAGGGCTGCGGTGAATTCGGCAGCAAGCGCGTTGCCGCCGGCAACGTTCACTAGGCCAGCAAGGATAGATGCCAAACCGTCATTCGCGCTTAGACCAGCGGCAGCAAGCGCGTCACCGTGCTTTGCGAAAACGTTAGCGAAGAATGCCTTCACCACGTGACCGAACAGAATCGGGTCGCTGACCTTCATCATGGTTGCCTTTAGGTGCACCGAATACAAGACGTTGTCTGCCTTGGCCTGGGCCAGGGTCTCTACCAAGAACTCGTCTAGGGCGGCCGCGTTCATGAAGGTCGCATCGACGATTTCGCCCTCAAGAACCTTGAGGCCCTTCTTTAGTTCGGTAACCGAACCATCGGCGGCAATGTGGCGGATGTTCAAGACATCGGCTGCCGCGAAGACAACCGACTTTTCGTTCGAGAAGAAGTCATCCTTGGTCATGGTTGCAACACGAGTCTTAGAGTCGGCCGCGAATGCCTTGTTTACGTGCGGGTGCTTGCGAGCATAAGCCTTGACCGAAAGCGGCGCGCGACGGTCGCTGTTGCCCTCGCGAAGCACAGGGTTTACCGCGCTGCCCTTTACCTTGTCGTAGCGGCTGCGAGCCTCGCGCTCTTCATCGGTGGTTGGCTCGTCGGCATAGTCAGGCAGCGTAAAGCCCAGTGCCTGCAGCTCGGCGATGGCATCCTTTAGCTGAGGAATCGATGCCGAGATGTTCGGCAACTTGATGATGTTTGCTTCAGGAGTCTTAGCCAATTCGCCCAGTTGAGCGAGGGCGTCAACAACGCGCTGCCCGGCATCAAGACGGTCAGAGAAGACTGCCAGGATGCGAGTCGCGAGCGAGATGTCGCGAGTCTCGATGTTTACGTTGGCGGCCGTTGCGTAGGCCTGCACGATTGGAAGAAACGAAGCTGTCGCCAGCGCTGGCGCTTCGTCGGTAAAGGTGTAGTAAATAGTCGATTCGTTCACGACGAGTTATTCTCCGGTCTCAGAAGTAGTTGCTATATTCTCAACACTACCGCTTGAGCCAAACGGTCTGATCTGCGACAAGCGCGTGACCCGAGGTCATGCCTTCAATGCTCGAAGCTATGATTTCGCCGGCTGGCAGTTCGATAGGCGTGTGGCCAAAGTTGTGAACCACAAGGATGTCTCCGTTGCGGAATCCCAACGATGATTCGGTCACGAATTCTGCGACCCACTCAAAGGAGCCTTCGCCAAGTTTTAGGTCTCGACGAAGCTTCAGGGCGTGCTTGTAGAGCTCGAGGGTCGAGCCCGCGACTCCTTCTTGCTGGTCGCGCGAGTAGGCGGCGTAGATTTCTGGTTGCGGTAGCCATGCCTTGCCGGTCGAGTTGAAGCCGTTTGCGGAGCCAACTCCTGATTCCCAAGGCAGCGGCACGCGGCAGCCATCTCGACCAACGCGCTTGCCGTTGGTGCGAAAGAAGGTTGGGTCCTGGCGAAACTCTGGAGCCAAGGTGGTGTGCTCGGGCAAGCCGAGTTCCTCGCCTTGGTATAGGTATGACGACCCTGGCAACGCGAGCATCATGAGGGTCGCACCGCGGGCGCGTCGAAGTCCAAGTTCGCGGTCTGGTTGAGGGTCGCCTGGCCCAACGCCATCGCTATCGGTTGGCTTGACCTTGAGGCCTCCGAAGCGGCTTGCGTGGCGAAGTACGTCGTGATTATTCAGCACCCAGGTGCTCGGTGCTCCGACGCCATCAAAAGCTTCGAAGCTCTCATTGATGTTGTCAAACAGCGTCTTGGCATCCCAGTTGCTATTCAAGAATCTGAAGTTGAAGGTCTGGTTGAACTCGTCGTGGCGAACCCACTTGGCCATGAATGACAAAGGCAGCACGTATGCCTCGCCGCACATTGCTCGGTCGCCCGGGTAGCTATCGAGAATCTGACGCCACTTGCGAAAGATTGAGTGCACTTCTTCTTGGAACCACATCGGGGGCGAGGCTTCGCCTTCGATGAAGCCAGCACCCGCGCGTTCAACATCGGGGTGGTCTGGAAGCCCGGCAGCCTTGGCCATCGCGTGAGGTTGATCTACCCTGAAGCCATCAACTCCGCGATCGAGCCAGAATCGCAGAATCGATTCGAACTCTTCTTGAACAATTGGGTTTGCCCAGTTTAGGTCGGGCTGGCTCGAGTCAAAGAGGTGCAAATACCATTGGCCGGCGGTGCCGTCTGGGTTTGTAATGCGCGTCCAGGCAGGGCCACCAAAGAGGCTCAGCCAGTTATTTGGTGGCAGTTCGCCATTCGCACCGAGGCCATCCTTGAAGTGGTAGAAGTCGCGCTCGGCGCTGCCTTCAACCTCGTTCAGTGCATCTTGAAACCATTTGTGTTGGTCGCTGGTGTGATTTGGAACGAGGTCAATCAATACGCGAAGCCCAAGCTGATGAGCTCGAGTAACCATGTCGTCAAAGTCGGCCAAGGTTCCGAAGATTGGGTCGACATCGCAGTAATCAGAAACGTCGTAGCCGGCGTCTTTTTGCGGTGAGCGCATGAATGGTGAAAGCCAAACCGCGTCGATGCCCAGCGACGCAAGCGAATCAAGTCGCGAAGTGATTCCAGGCAAATCGCCCAGGCCATCGCCATCTGAATCTGCGAATGAACGCGGGTAAACCTGGTAGATGACCGCAGATCGCCACCACTCGGCGTTGTGATTTGCAGCGTGGCGAGGGGCACTCGTGATGTTCATGAGTGAAGTTTAGAGCTTGATCCAGACAACCTGGTCGTGCTCTAGTTCGCCCTCAACTTTTAGGTCGTGCTGGGTGGTCACAAGAACTTCGCCGGCTGGCACAATAACCGCATCTGGGCCGAAGTTAAAGATCACGAGCACGCCGTTGTTGATGTAGGCGAGGGTGTTCTTATCTTGGAACTCCTCGGCCCAACGGAACTCGCCCGAGCCCATGCCGAAAGCCTTGCGTTCTTTTAGTAAGCGCTTATATAGTTCGAGCGTCGAGCCGGCTACGCCATCTTGCAGGTTGCGCGAGAAAGTGCGGTAGTTTGCCGGCTGAGGCAGCCACGATTCACCGGTGGTATTGAAGCCATTTGAAGCGGTTGCATCGGCGACCCAAGGCAGTGGCACACGGCAGCCGTCTCGGCCGATGCGCTCACCGTTGGTTCGGGCGATGGTCGGATCTTGGCGGTATTTAGCCTCGAGCTGCCAGGCCTCTGGTAGGCCAAGCTCCTCGCCCTGGTAAAGGTATGCAGAGCCAGGCAAACCAAGCATGAAAGAAGTCGCCGCGCGTGCGCGGCGAAGGCCCAACGCTTCGTCGGGTGCCGGGTCGGTTGGGTGAATGCCATCGCCAGGCCGCGGGGTGTTCTCTTTTGCAATGCCTAGACGGGTTGCGTGGCGAATTCCGTCGTGGTTCGAGAGCACCCAGGTGCTTGACGCGCCGACCTTGGCGTATTCGATGAGCGAATCGGTGATGATCTTTTTTAGAGCAGCCGGCTCGTAAGCGCTTGCCATGTAGTCGAAGTTGAAAGCCTGGTGGTATTCATCCGGGCGCACCCACATGGCTAGACGAGGCAGCGGGCTCATCGACGCTTCGGCGCAAAACGCACGGTCATCGAATTCGTCGAGCACTCGGCGGAAGCGACGAATTGCATCGTGCACGCCAGGCTGACCCCAGTATGGAACAGCCTTTTCGGCTTCTTCGAGGGTGAGCACCGAGATAGAGCGTTCGCGAAGGTTTTCATCGTAGATAGTGGCGTCAGGCAAACCTGCGCGCTTGACCATGCCGTGGGCTACGTCTACGCGGAACCCGTCAACGCCCTTCTTCAACCAGAAACGAAGAATCTCATCGAACTCGTCAGCAACCTTTGGGTTATCCCAGTTCAGGTCAGGCTGGGTCGAGTCGAACATGTGCAGATACCACTGGCCGGCTGTGCCATCGGCGTTAGTTAGGCGAGTCCAAGCTGGCCCACCAAAGATTGACTGCCAGTTGTTCGGTGGAAGCTCGCCGCTTGCGCCCTTGCCCTCGCGAAACATGTAGTAATCACGTTCTGGCGAACCCTCTGGCGCTGAAATCGCTTTCTGAAACCAAGCATGCTGGTCGCTGGTGTGGTTTGGAACGATGTCGACGATGATGCGAATGCCGAGGGCTTTAGATTTTGCGAGCAAGGCATCCAAGTCTTCGTTTGTGCCGAAGATTGGGTCGATAGAAAGGTAGTCGCTGATGTCGTAGCCGGCGTCTTTTTGAGGGCTCTTAAAGAACGGGCTGAACCAGATTGCATCAATGCCCAGAGCAACGAGCGAATCGAGGCGAGCGGTGACTCCGGGTAGGTCGCCGATGCCATCGCCGTTTGAGTCGGCAAAGCTGCGCGGGTAGATCTGATAGATCACCGCGGTGCGCCACCATTCGGCGTCAGGGCGGGCGGCAGCGATGATTTCGGTGTTCGACATGCCTACCAACATAGGGCAATAAGACGTGAAACGCCACTTAACAGGGTCAAAAACTGTAAGCGCTTACAGTTTCGCTATATCAAGTAGGTATTGGATTGCTTGGAAAACCTAACTGTTATCATTCTGTTATCTAAAAAATCTGACTACACTTCCTGTAAGCGCTTACAGAGTTGTTTACTTGTCGTTAAGACTTGATTCGAGTCCGACAAATGTTTGGAAAGGCATTTCATGAAAATCCGCAATCGTGGCATCGTCGCTGCTTTCGCAACCGTTGCAACCGCAGCACTTTTGTGCGTAGGCGTTGCACCAGTTCAGGCTGCAACCCAGACCGTGACCATCTGGTCAGGCTCAAAGACCGCAGCTGAAAGCCCAATCTATGCAGCACTAACTGCATACGGTAAGGCAAACGGCATCAACGTAAACATCGTCGTCAAGCCAACCGCTATGCGTGAGGCATTCATTGCCGCAGTTCCTACCGGCAAGGGCCCAGACCTAATGATCGGCGCACACGACTGGACTGGCCAGCTTGTTGGTGCCGGTGTAGTTGCTCCGGTAACCCTAGGTGCAGCAAACTCAAAGTTCTCAGCTGGCGCTAAGGCTGGTCTATCAGTTGGTGGCAAGCTTTACGGTGTTCCAACCTGGACCGAGAACATTGCTCTTCTATGGAACAAGCGCGACAGCGCTGACCCTAAGGGCCTTTCATTCGAGCAGCTTCTTGACTCAAAGTCTGGCCTAGCAATCGGCTTCGACAGCGTCAAGGGTGACCCTTACCACTTCTCATCAATGGCTAGCTCATTCGGTAACACCCTATTCACCCGCAACAACGGCGACTGGACCAAGACCATTGGTTACGGCGGCGCTGGTGCAGCTGGTTACGCTAACTGGCTAGCAACCTCGGGCAAGAAGATCATCCGTGCAACCGACGGTTGGGACAAGCTAGCTTGTGCTCTACAGACCGGTCACTACGTAATCTCTGGTCCTTGGATGTACAACCACGCTCAGGACACCATCTCAGGTTGTTCTTCAGCTTCTCTAACCAAGGCACAGATTGGTGTTGCAGTCATTCCTTCACTTGGTGGCTCACCAGTTCACCAGTTCTCAGGTGTTTACGGTGTTTGGAAGTCTGTAAAGGTTGCCGGTAAGGCAAACGCTCTAGCAGTAGGTAAGGTCCTTAACTACATCGCTTCAGCAGACGCACAGCTAAAGTTCTACAAGTCAGGCAACGTTATTCCTGCTAACACCGATGCAGTTGCAAAGGTTTCAGACGCAGGTCTAAAGGGCTTTGGTGTTGCAGGCCAGGGCGCTTACGCCATGCCTTCATACGTGTTCATGGACACCGTATGGGACAAGATCGGTCGCGCAGAAGCTGCTCTAGTTTCTGGTAACTTCACCGGTTCGGCTACCGCCTTCCTACAGAAGGCTGTTGCAGCTGCACAGTCTCTAATCGACGGCAAGTAACAAAAACCAACTGAGTCAGGCTTGGGTTTCGTTTTCGATTCCCAAGCCTGACTTAGGTTTTTCAGACCCAAAATCACCATTTAGAACCATCTAGGCTTCGCAGTAAAGGACCACTGATGTCAGACCTGAAGACAAAGGACGCTAAAAAGGCGTTGCGTTTGCGAAACAAGCAAATCAGCAAACTTTATGACGGTGGTGTTCCAAGCCTTCGAGGCACAATCATCAAGATCATCTTGCTTGCGTTGGTCGACGCAGCTTCGCTGTTTGTAGCTTCACTCTTGTTCATGAAGGAACAGTGGCTGGGTGTTGGCCTGCTGCTAGCGGTCACACTGATTATCAACTGGCTTTACCTTCGTCGAGGCGGCTTGCCTCCGAAGTACCTGACCCCGGGCGTTTTGTTCCTGTTGGTGTTTCAGGTTTACATCGTTTTCTACAGCGGCTTCATCGCCTTCACCAACTACGGTTCACTGCACAACGGATCGATGGCATCTGCCGTTGACGCCATCGAGCAGAGTGCGGTTGTTCCAGTTGAAGGTGCTCCAACCTACGACATCAAACTTGTCAAGGGAGCCGACGGCAAAATCGATTTCCTGGCTACCGATTTCGATTCTTTAAAGACCTACGTTGGTGGCACCGACTTTAAGTCGCTTCCATTTCACGAGGTAACTGCTGCTGATGGAGTAACCGTCGACGGAGACAAGTTGGCTACCGGGCTTACCGGTTTCACACGTCTAACCGACGCAGAAATCTCCGCAGCGGCTGGTGACATTTCAAACATCAAGATTCCAATTGGCTCAGACATCCACAAGGATGGGTTCATCCGCACCCCAGATGGCCTAACCGGTGAAGTAGCCGCGTTTGACGCTGTCTACGATGCCAAAGCCGAAACCTTTACTCGCGTTAGCGACGGGGTGGTTTTCAAGGCCGATCAAAGTCAGGGTTACTTCGTTGCACCTAACGGCGAAAAGCTCGAAATTGGCTGGCAGGTAATGGTCGGCTGGGATAACTTCGGTCGAATCTTTGGCGATCAATCGCTTCGTGGCCCGCTGCTTGGCATCCTAGCCTGGACCTTCATGTTTGCTATTGGTTCGGTTCTTTCGACCTTCGTTGTTGGTCTTGCACTTGCGCTATTGCTAAATGACGAGCGCATTCGCGGCAAGAAGATTTACCGCTCAATCATGATTCTGCCTTACGCCTTCCCAGCGTTCCTTTCGGCCTATGTCTGGAAGGGTATGTTCAACACCGAGAGTGGTTTCATCAACACCGGCATTTTGCACCTCGACCCACACCACTTGATTCCGTGGCTAACCGAGGTTGGCCCTGCTCGTTGGGCAGTGCTTTTGGTGAACCTCTGGTTGGGCTTCCCATACATGTTCTTGATTTCAACCGGTGCGTTGCAGTCTATTCCTGCTGAGCTAACCGAGTCAGCAACCTTGGATGGTGCGACTCCATGGCAGGAGTTCCGTCTAATCAAGCTGCCACTTCTATTGGTTTCATTGGCACCGCTATTGATCTCGTCATTTGCCTACAACTTCAACAACTTCACCATCATCTACCTCTTGACCGGTGGTGGCCCGGGTGGAGACCCTACGTTGAAACTTGACGCAGGTGGCACGGATATTCTGATCACCTTCGTTTACAAGATCGCCTTCTCGGGCAGCGTTGGAGCCGACTATGGTCTAGCTTCTGCGTTCTCAATCTTGATTTTCTTGCTTGTCGGTTCGATTTCGTTCTTTACTTTCCGACGCACCCGTGCACTGGAGGACATGGCCTAAAATGACTCAACTAACTAGCGTTATTGCACCGAAAAAGCGCATCAGCTTCGGCAAGTGGTTCAAGCAGGTCGGCTGGAAGCACGTGATTGCTTGGGCGGTTGGCGTGTACGCCATCTTCCCAATCATTTACATCATCTCGACCTCGCTAACCAACATGGGTGGCATTGAAAATGGCACCCTGTTTGGTCAGATCGACTTCATCAACTATGTGAATCTGGTTACCGACCCTGAGCACCCATACTTGCTCTGGGCTTGGAACACCATCTTCATTGCCGTTGTCACCTCTGTACTGAGCGTGATGATGTCTGCCCTAGCCGCCTACGCGTTCTCGCGCTTGCGCTTCAAGGGTCGTCGCATGGGTCTACTCTCGCTTATCTTGATTCAGATGTTCCCATCGATGCTCGGCCTGGTAGCTATCTTCGGCATCTTGAGCGCATTGAGCGACTACCTTCCGGGCATCGGTCTGGGAACCCAGTGGGGCCTAATCCTGGTCTACCTCGGTGGCTCACTCGGTGGCGGAACCTACTTGATGTATGGATTCTTCAACACCGTGCCAAAGGAAATCGACGAAGCTGCAAAGATCGATGGAGCAACCCACACTCAGGTCTTCTTCACCATCATCCTGCGCTTGGTTACCCCGATTCTTGCCGTTATGGCTTTGCTTTCATTCATCGGAACCGCCAGCGATTACCTTTTGGCTTCGATTGTTTTCAGTAAGTCTGAGCAGTTCACTCTTGCGGTTGGTCTAGGCACCCTGATTGATGACCCGCACTCAAAGAACTGGGCGATGTTCTCAGCTGGTGCCGTGCTTGCCGCGACCCCGATTGTGATCTTGTTCATGACCCTTCAGCGCTACATCGTTTCTGGTCTAGTCGGCGGAGCGGTCAAGGG
>CANGGK010000039.1 GCA_947453475.1 Microbacteriaceae bacterium | reverse complement strand
TTGAGCAACTCGTCACGGGTAATCATGAATCCCTTGATGACCCCAACTTTGAGCAGCTTTACGGAGTCATCCCAGAGGTTCTGCACTTGCTCGAGCGTGAGCTGCTCCCCCGGCGTATGCGGATTGATGCCAGCGCGAAACAGAAGCTCGGCTCTATAGACGTTGCCGATTCCGGCGATCACATCTTGGTTCATTAACTGGAGACCGATGCCGGTTTTAGAAGAACGAACACGCTCAATAAACCGGCTTGATTCCCTTTTGCCGGGGTTCGGATTGAGTGGGTCAGGGCCAAGTCGCCGCTCCACTTGCGAAACCTCATCGTCGGTTATCACTTCGCAGATGGTGGGCCCGCGTAGATCGGCTGCGGCGGTGGCATTTGCAAACCGAGCTCTTACCTGACCAATTGGTTCCGGAAGAGCATCCGTGCCAAGTTCGTGATAGCTCCATTTTCCATAGATGCCCAAGTGAATTCTTATGGTCAGGCCGTTTTCAAACCTGAGGAACATTTGTTTGCCGATTGCCTTTGCCTCGAGCAGCTTGTGGCCGGTAACGAGTTTTGCACTCTCGCCAAACCGACCTTGCGGTGAAACTACCGTTACCGCGCTACCGGCAAAGAGCCGATTGAAATCGTTGGCCGTTCTATGAACGGTATGACCTTCAGGCATGAACTAAAGGATGTCGCCGGTCTGCTCGTACGTTGCGATTTTTCCGATTCGGCGAACGTGACGTTCATCGTGGCTAAATGGCTCACCAACAAAAAACTCGATGATCTGAAGTACTTCATCCTGGGTGTGCTGACGCGCTCCAACTGCAATCACATTTGCATCATTGTGTTCGCGGGCAAGTTTTGCGGTCGACTCGTTCCAAGCCAAGGCAGCACGGATGCCTTTTACCTTGTTGGCCGCAATTTGTTCACCATTGCCAGAACCTCCAAGAACGATACCGAGCGCCTCTACCCCGGCCTGCTGGTCGGCAACCACAGCCAAGGCTGCATTTATGCAAAAACTTGGATAGTCGTCCAACGGATCATAAGAAGTGGGCCCGTGATCAAACAGCTCGTGACCCTGCTTGGTCAGCTCGCGAATCAAGAAGTGACTCAGGTCTAGGCCAGCGTGGTCGGTAGCAATGTGAATGCGCATTTCTAAATTTTATCTTTCTTTGGGCGAACCAACAGAAACTGAGTAAGCGCTGCGGCAATAACCGAGGTCAGAAAAAAGATAATCGCGACTGCGATGAAGTATCCGCTTGCATTTGTCTTGACGTCCTCGGCGAGTGTTGAGTTGGAAACCGCTTGGTTCATCAAAAGCAGCGCTCCAATTGCCACCGCAGAACTCACTGTCACGTTCATGAAGAATCGCTGCTGAGAACCCTTCTTACGCCACCAGTAACCCGTGAGAATCCATAGGGCATAGCTGATTAGAAGAAAGATGATCGAAATAGACGACGCACGGAGTGCTTGATTTAAGTCACCAGAAAAGATTGCGAACGCCAAAAAAGTCAGCACCCAGGTAATTGAAAAGATGATCGAGGCTTCGTTCATCGGGGTTGGTTTCAAGCGCATAAATTACTCCTCTTCGCACTATTAGGCTAATAGGTAAACCTATGACATTGGAGTCTGCTGTGCCTGGAGAAAACCTAACTCGCATCGAAGCCAACCTTCGTTCTGACCTTCTAGAGGTGCAGAGCTACGAGGTTGCATTGGATCTAACCACGAGCGATAAGACCTTCCGCTCTTCCACCACCGTGAAGTTCACCGCTAATAGCGTTGGCTCAAGCACCTTTATCGATGCGATAACCGCAGAGGTTTATTCAGTGGTCTTGAACGGTGAAAACCTGGATGTTTCCAGCGTTTCAGACGGCACCCGCATTCAACTCGAAAACCTTCAAGCCGAAAACGAGTTGACCGTTATTTCGGATGCGTTTTACATGAACACCGGCGAAGGCTTGCACCGATTCGTAGATCCGGCCGACGACGAGGTTTACCTCTACTCACAGTTCGAGGTACCAGACTCGCGCCGCGTGTTCGCAGTATTCGAGCAGCCTTCACTGAAGGCAACATTCCAGTTCACGATTACCGCACCGGCACGTTGGAAGGTTGTTTCAAACCAGGCAACACCCACCCCAACTTTGATTGAGGATGGGAAGGCCGTTTGGGTTTTTGAGCCGACACCTCGCATCTCTAGCTACATCACAGCTTTGATCGCCGGCCCATACAGCGAAGTTCGAAGTGAACTCACCAGCAGCGACGGTCGTATCATTCCGCTCGGTGTCTTTGCCCGTGCCTCGATGACCGAATTCCTTGACGCTGACTACATTTTCGACAAAACTCGCGAGGGCTTCGAATTCTTTGAAAAAGCCTTCGACTTTCCATACCCGTTCGACAAATACGATCAGCTATTCGTTCCAGAATTTAATGCTGGGGCTATGGAAAATGCCGGAGCGGTTACCTTCACCGAAACTTATGTTTTCCGCTCGAAGGTTACCGACGCCATCCGTGAACGTCGAGTAATTACGATTCTTCACGAATTGGCGCACATGTGGTTCGGCGACCTAGTAACCATGCAGTGGTGGAATGACCTTTGGCTAAACGAGTCATTCGCCGAATATGCGTCTCATCTAGCTGTTGCTGAAGCAACCGAGTGGAAAAACACCTGGTCTACCTTCGCCTCGCTTGAGAAGTCGTGGGCATTCCGCCAAGACCAGCTGCCTTCTACTCACCCAATCGTTGCCGAAATCAACGACCTTGAAGACGTTCAGGTTAACTTCGATGGCATCACTTATGCCAAGGGCGCCGCGGTTCTAAAGCAACTGGTTGCCTGGGTTGGCCAAGACAAATTCCTTGCCGGAGTTTCTGAGTACTTCAAGAAGCACGCATTCAAAAACACCCAACTCAAAGACCTACTGGTCGAACTCGAGAAGACCTCGGGTCGCGAGTTGAAGAGCTGGTCAAAGCTTTGGCTTGAAACCGCAGGAGTCAACACGCTGAAGCCTGAAATGAGCGTTTCAGAAAACGGCACAATCACCCACTTTGTGATCGAGCAGACCGCTATTGCTAGCCAGCCAACAATTCGTCCACACCGCATGGCCATCGGCTTCTATGACTTGGATGGCGGCAAACTCAAGCGCACTAACCAGATCGAACTTGACGTTGATGGTGCTCGTACCCACGTTTCGCAACTCGTTGGCCTGAAGCAGCCTGCGTTGATCTTGTTGAACGATGGCGACCTTGCCTATGCAAAAATTCGCCTTGACCAGACATCCTGGTCAACCGCGCTTGAGCACCTAAGCGACATCGAAGACCCGCTTGCCCGCACCATCGTTTGGGGAGCAGCGGTTGATGCCTCTCGCGACGCCGAAGCCGACCCTGCTGACTTCGTACGATTAGTTCTTGCGCACATCTCGACCGAGACCGAATCAACCACCATGATGACCCTGCTTCGCCAGTTGGTAACCACCGGAAACCTATACGTGAACGCAAACGACCGTCAGGCTGCACTTGCCGACATAGCCGAAGGGCTCTTGAAGCTTGCGCGTGGAGCCGAAGCCGGCAGTGACGCCCAACTTCAGTTCACGAAGTTCTTTGCGCTATTCGCCCGATCAGAGTCGCAACTAGGCGCACTGAAGGCGCTCTTGACCGGCGAAGAGAAACTATCTGGGCTAACGATTGATGCAGACCTGAAGTGGGAACTTCTAACCGGCTTGGTTGTTGCCGGTGCGGCAGGCGAGGCAGAAATCGCCGAGCTGGTTGCCATCGACAAGACCGCTAATGGTGAAAAGGCCGCTGCTGGTGCTCGCGCAGCCATCCCGACTGCCGATAACAAGGCCGCTACCTGGCGTCTACTAACCGAGACCAAGGAACTCTCAAATGCCCACGTCCAGGCTGCCAGCATGGCATTCAATCGCGTGATTGACACCGAGCTCCTTCGCCCATACGTGCAGAAGTACTTTGATAGCGCGCTGGCAATTTGGGAGCTTCACACCTTCAAGATTGCCGAGTACCTTCTGGTCAACTTGTTCCCTATCCAACTTGCAGACGAGGCTACGGCCGAGGCCGCTCGCCGAGCGATTGCCGAACCTAAATTCAAGGCAATCCCAGCTTTGCACCGCATCCTGGTGGAGAATCTAGACAACCTTGAGCGCGCGCTCAGGTGCCAATCGCAGAGCAACTAAGGGGTCTTAGATGAACGGTTTCCTAACTTGGTGGGGCGCTGTCTGGGATGTCTGGCACACCCCAATCAGAATCATCGCCATCATCACCGGAGCCGTTATTGCTCGTAGTCTGCTCTTGCTTTCGGTTAGAAGAGTGGTTCGCGGCGTAATCGCTGGCATGAACGGTAAAGCGGCTGTTGCATCTGGCTTGGTTGCCAACGCCCGCGTGGTTCAGCGTTCGCGCACTCTCGGCTCAGTGCTCAGCAACTTCTTCACTTGGACTGTCGTGCTAGTTGCCCTGTCTTCGGTCTTGAGCGAACTAGGCGTTGCAGTAGGCGCATTAGTGGCCGGTGCCGGAATCTTGGGTGCCGCCCTCGGTTTTGGTGCTCAGAGCTTGGTTCGAGACTTGATCAGCGGTATCTTCATCGTCTTTGAAGACCAATACGGGGTTGGTGACAGCGTAGACCTCGGCCAAGCCACCGGTGTAGTCGAATCTGTCGGGCTACGCGTTACTCAGGTTCGCGATGTCTCTGGAGTTCTTTGGTACGTGAGAAACGGCGAGGTAGTTCGTGTTGGAAACCAGTCTCAGGGCTGGTCGCGCGTGGTTCTAGACATTCCGATTGACTACTCTGCGCCGGTGGAAAAGGCCCGTGAGGTGATTCTGAAGGCAGCACTGTCTATCTCAGTTGACAAGACCTTCACGAAAGAACTCATGGGAGAGCCTGAAATTTGGGGCATCGAGTTGCTTTCAGGCGAACAGGTGGTTTTGCGGCTTGTGCAGCAGGTTGGCCCAAGTCATGCAGATGAGGTCGCCCGCGAACTTCGCGCTCGCATCAAGACTGCCCTAGACAAGAACAAGATTGCTTTGGCCACCACCAAGACACCGATTCACGTTGAAGTTTCTGGAAAGACTGTCAAGTAGTGTCAAACGGTTTTGAAGAAGAAGCCAAAATCGAGCCGGTTCGAATTAAGGGTTTGAGTGGCGAGGCAGTTGGCGGCAACTTCTACGACCTAATCGGTGGCAAACCGACTTTTGTAAAGCTTGCGGCGAAGTTTTACGAGGGCGTGGCCAGCGACCCCGTTCTAAAACCGATGTATCCGGAGGAAGACCTTGGCCCGGCCACCGAGCGGCTTCAGCTTTTCTTGGAGCAGTATTGGGGTGGGCCGACAACTTACCAAGAACAACGCGGTCATCCCCGCCTGAGAATGCGCCATATGCCTTACAAAATCAACCCGGATGCTCGTGAGCGCTGGTTGAAGCACATGCGCGCAGCGGTTGATTCGCTAGAGCTTGCACCACTGCACGAAGCCGAACTTTGGGCCTATCTCGACCGCGCGGCGACTGCGATGCTAAATACTTATGAAGACTGAGCCTCTAGAATTTGGTCGATGCCTTGGCAAGCACGTGACCGTGTTCACTGCTCAGGCGAACCCAGCCCTCGGCCTGAAATAACCCGACTTCTTCGTTCTCAGTCAAGAACCCAAGGCCAGCCGCCGCAAATGCTGCGCCGGTTGGAACACGAGTCTCTAGATCGATGCCTCGGCCCCAGATTTCACCGCGAATTCTCGCCGCAATCGGCCCGCCAACTGATTCCGGAAGACTACCGGCGACTTCAGCGATTCCATCTCGGGCAATTTGCGTGAGACGTGATTCATTGATTGTGCCAACCTGAGTCCAACCCTGACGTGGTGGCGAAATGCCTGCCCAAACGGCTCGTTGAGAAATGGGCATTGGAACGGTTAGGTCGATGAAGTCTTCGTTAATGACTTTCGCGAGGCGTTCTAGCACGGCTGAAATGGGAACCACACCGTCTACCTCGGCGACTTCGGCTAGTTCACAGGTGCGCAAACCAAGGATGGTTGGCCCCGAATCCATAAGGTTTCCAGAAAAAATCGGAGCCACGTAAGCCGCTAAAACCGGACCAAAGGCGCGAAGGCGAACCAGACCTTCAGGGTCGAGTCGCTTGGCTCGCTGAAGGAAAGCTTTTAGGTCGTTGACGGTCTCGGCGTCGGCCAGTGTGAAAGTATCGTTCATGTCAGGTTCTAAACTACCTGTAACGGGCATTACAGCCCAGCAGAAAAGGCGGAGTCGTGAACGCGTTCATCCCAGCTGACCCCTTGAGCGAACTGCTAAACGCTCTAGATCTCAGTGATGCCAACGGTGCGCACACCACCGAAGATATTTTCACCGGACCATCGCAATGGATGCCCCACGGCCGCGTTTTTGGCGGTCAAGTTTTGGCTCAAAGCCTCGTTGCAGCGCAGCGAACCATCCCAGATGACCGGCCAGCTCACTCACTTCACGGTTATTTCTTGCGCGCCGGTGACATCGATTTGCCGATTACCTTTGCCGTCGATCGACTTCGCGACGGTCGCTCGTTCAGCACCAGACGCGTGCAGGCCTTTCAAAGCGGGCAAGCAATTTTTTCAATGATTGCTTCTTTTCAAACGCGAGACTCTGGGCTTGATCACCAGGATGTATTCCCGGCAGACATTCCCGACCCAGATTCGCTTCCTTCGGCCGCCGAACTAATCGGAGAGAGCTCTCATCCGGTTGCGCAGTATTGGGCAAAGGCTCGCCCATTCGATATGCGCTACGTGACCTCACCGATTTACTTCAAGGTCGACGGCGAACAGGTTGCCCATCAAGCAGTTTGGCTTAAGGCAATCGGTGAACTGCCCGACGACCAAAACATTCATCGCGCCGCCATGGCCTACGCCAGCGACTATTCGATTTTAGAGAGCACCTACCGCCGCCATGGAATCGCCTGGACCCATCCTGGCCTGAAGCAGGCAAGCCTCGACCACGCCATGTGGTTTCATCGCGATGGCCGTGCCGACGAATGGATGCTTTACGTGCAGGAATCACCGAGCGCTCAGGGCGGAAGAGGCTTGTCGCTTGGCAAAATATTCAGCCAGGATGGTTTGTTGCTCGCCACGGTCGCTCAAGAAGGCATGATTCGCGTTCCTGAAGTGGCAAACTAGTAGCAATATCCTCTGGATTCGGGCAGTAGCCGGGCAAAGTTGCCCTGGCGGGGGACCCAGTTTGGAGCCAAATCATGATTGATCGCAATCGTCTCGCCGACCTAAATGACATCGAGCTAACCGCATTCGCAGCCCGTAACCCAAAATCCAAGGCGGCGTACGAAAAAGCTGACCACCTGTTTGGTCGGGTGCCAATGACTTGGATGAACAAGAAGGCCGGCGGTTTCCCGGTTTACTTCGACCGCGCCGTCGGTAACCGCATCTGGGACATCGATGGAAACGAATACATCGACTTTGCCTTGGGCGACACCGGCGCAATGGCCGGGCACTCCGCCCCAGCGGTAGTCGAAGCAATCACCAAGCGAGTAAAAGACCTAGGCGGTATGACAACCATGCTTCCTACCGAAGATGCCGAATGGGTGGGCAAGAACCTCACCGAACGTTTCGGCATGGCGAAGTGGAGCTTCTCGCTAACTGCCACCGACGCCAACCGATGGGCCATCCGCTTGGTACGCGCAATTACCGGCAAGCCGAAGATTCTTTTCAACGCATACTGCTACCACGGCTCGGTTGACGAAGCTCTTATCGTGGTTGGCCCGGATGGCGAAGGAATGAGCCGCCCAGGAAACGTGGGCTCCCCCGTTGACGTCACCGAGACTTCGCGCGTAGCTGAGTTCAACGACCTCGCTGGTCTTGAGCGCCAACTCAAGAATGGTGACGTAGCCGCGGTCTTGATGGAACCGGCGATGACCAACATCGGTATCGTTTTGCCTGAACCTGGCTATCTCGAAGGCGTTCGCGAACTAACCCGCAGATACGACGCTCTCTTAATCATCGACGAAACCCACACCTTCTCGGCCGGTTACGGCGGCATGACCATGCGCGACAACCTTGAACCCGACCTGTTTGTCATTGGCAAGGCCATCGCCGGTGGAATTCCGACCGGAACCTATGGTCTGAGTGAGAGTTTTGCCGCGAAGGTACTCGAGCGCACCGATCTTGACCTGGTAGATATGGGTGGGGTCGGTGGAACCCTAGCCGGAAACCCCCTTCAGGTAGCTGCGATGCGTGCCACCCTCGAACATGTTCTAACCGAGGATGCCTTCGAGAAAATGATCGACCTAGCCACCTACTTCACCGATGGCGTCAACGCGCTATTCGAGAAATACGACCTACCTTGGTCAATCAACCAACTCGGTGCTCGAGCAGAATATCGCTTCGCCAAGCCTTATCCGATTACCGGGACTGCCGCCTACGAGTCTGCGGATGGTGAACTCGAGGACTTTCTGCACCTATACCTTGCCAACCGAGGCGTGCTTCTAACCCCTTTCCACAACATGGCGCTGATGTGCCCAACCACCACCAAGGCAGACGTTGACCGTCACCAAGAGGTTTTCGAGGCAGCCATAAGCGCTCTCGTTAGCTAGTGAGCCTGCGCGCACCTGTGGTGTCGAGCAACTAGAAAGCCCCCGCAATAATCGCGGGGGCTTTCTAACTTGATCAGCGACTTAGTCGCGGGTTAGGCGACGGTATGTCGAACGGTGAGGCTTGGCAGCATCTGCACCAAGGCGGGCAATCTTGTTCTCTTCGTAAGATTCGAAGTTTCCTTCGAACCAATACCACTGGTCAGGGTTCTCATCCGTTCCCTCGTAGGCCAAAATGTGAGAGGCCACGCGGTCGAGGAACCAACGGTCGTGTGTGATGACCACGGCGCAACCCGGAAACTCGAGAAGAGCGTTCTCGAGGCTGCCCAAAGTTTCGACGTCCAAGTCGTTTGTAGGCTCATCGAGAAGCAGCAGGTTGCCACCCTCCTTTAGAGTCAAAGCAAGGTTTAGACGGTTGCGCTCACCACCCGAAAGCACGCCGGCAGGCTTCTGCTGGTCTGGGCCCTTGAAACCGAAGGCTGCAACGTAGGCGCGCGAAGGCATTTCTTGGTTGCCAACCTGGATGTAATCCAGGCCGCCAGAGACAACTTCCCAAAGGGTCTTGGCCGGGTCGATTCCGCCACGAGACTGGTCAACGTATGAAATCTTTACGGTTTCACCGATCTTTAGGTCACCGCTGTCAAGCTTCTCCATGCCAACGATGGTCTTGAAAAGAGTTGACTTACCGACACCGTTCGGGCCGATGACGCCAACGATGCCGTTGCGAGGCAAGCTGAAGCTAAGGCCGTTGATTAGCGAACGTCCATCGAAGCCCTTCTGAAGGTTCTTAGCTTCAATGACAATGTCACCAAGGCGAGGACCCATCGGAATCTGGATTTCTTCGAAGTCGAGCTTTCTGGTGCGGTCTGCCTCGGCAGCCATTTCTTCGTACTTGGCCAGACGAGCCTTTGACTTGGTCTGACGAGCCTTAGGGCTCGATCGAACCCAGTCGAGTTCTTCGCTCAAACGCTTGGCAAGTTTGGCGTCCTTCTTGCCCTGAACCTCTAGACGCTCGCGCTTCTTTTCTAGGTAGGTTGAGTAATTGCCCTCATATGGGTAAGCACGACCTCGGTCGAGCTCGAGAATCCATTCAGCAACATTGTCGAGGAAGTAACGGTCGTGTGTAACGGCAAGAACTGCACCCGGGTACTTGGCCAAGTGCTGCTCGAGCCACAGAACTGACTCTGCATCGAGGTGGTTTGTTGGTTCGTCAAGGAGCAATAGGTCTGGCTTTTCGAGGAGCAACTTGCAAAGCGCAACGCGACGGCGCTCACCACCCGAAAGGTTGGTGACCAAGGTGTCGCCAGGAGGGCAGCGGAGAGCATCCATTGCCTGTTCGAGCTGAGAATCAAGATCCCATGCATCCAGGTGGTCAATGCGCTCCTGCAACGTGCCCATCTCTTCGAGCAACTTGTCGAAGTCTGCATCTGGCTCGGCCATTTCTGCAGAAATCTGGTTGAAGCGATCGAGCATCGCCTTGGTGTCTTTAACGGCAAGCTCAACGTTGCCAAGAACTGTCAGAGTCTCGTCAAGTGGCGGCTCCTGCAAAAGGATGCCAACAGTGTGATCTGGGCTCAGACGGGCTTCACCGTTGCTCGGGGTGTCCATGCCAGCCATGATCTTTAGAACGGTTGACTTACCGGCACCGTTCGGGCCTACAACGCCAATCTTGGCGCCTGGATAGAAGGCAAGGGTAACGTCGTCGAGAATTACCTTGTCGCCATGCGCCTTGCGCGCTTTGATCATCTGATAGATGAATTCAGCCATGAAAAATCAGTCTCTTTCGGTAGATTTACCTCAAGTTTAGCCCTGATGGGCCGGGCCAGGATTGAGGGGGCGCACCTGACCCGGCTGCTTTCACGGTTGGTTACTTTTTCTTGTTGCCAACCAACTCTGCTTCCTGCAGGAATTCTTCACTCGAGTTATCCACAACAACGTCCTTTTCGACGACTTCGGTCGAAGAGTGCTCTGGCTCACGCACTAAGACGTTGCGGGTAAATACGGCATTGCCCCAACTAAGGTCGTGACCGATTGACTCTGCCTCGATTTCCACCGATGTGCCTGCACGCTCACCGTTATCCCAGTCGCGAACTCGAAGTTTTCCGTTGACCACGATGCGGTCACCTTTTGAAATCGAGGTCGAAGAGTTGATAGCAAGCTGGCGGAAGCCCGTAATTGTGTACCAATTCGTCTCGCCGTCGACCCACTTGTTCTGACTGCGATCGAAGCGACGCTGCGAAGAAGCTAGACGAAATGAAGTAATCGGAAGGCCATCCTGGGTGACCAGATGGCGCGGTGTTGTCGCAACTAGACCGGCGACCGAAATTAGTTCTGACATGTGATGCCTTTCTCGAAAGCACCTCTGGCGGTTACCAGGAGGTGATTTATCGAGTGTGACAAGTCCGCAATCTCAGGTCGCTAATCAGACAGAAATATGTTGAAAAGCTCTAAGCCGATGAGCCTGTGGATGACACTAACTATTTGTGGTCGGCGATTTCCCAGACATGACCACTCGGGTCGCAAAAACTGGCGGTACGCACGCCCCAAGGTCGATCAATTGGGCCGTTCAATAGAGCAACACCACTTTCGACTAGGGCAGTTGAGACCGCGTCAACATCAATCACCCGAAGCGTGTAAACAGCATTCACTCCTGCGTTGGCGACAGCCCTTTGAGCCGGAGCAATCAGCTCGGCAGATTCAGTCGAGAGAAGTAGATTGATCATTGTCGAGCCGGCTCGGTAAACGACCGAGACATCGTCACCAAAAACCTTTTGCAAACCTAGCTTCGAGCCATAGAAATCTTCTGTTTCGGTCAGCGAGTGTACAAACAGCGTGACTGCAAATAGTTCAGAGCTGAACGCATCCGCGATGGCGGTCATGTGGCACCTATTTCACGAAGCTACTGAAAGCCTTGCGGACCTTGGCCATCTTTGGCGAGACAACTGCATTGCAGTAACCCTGGTTAGGGTTTTTCGCAAAGAAATCCTGGTGATACTCCTCGCCCATCCAGAAAGTCTCGGCCGGAACAATCTCGGTGACCAGTTCGCCATCCCAGTTTTCTTTCGCGCGCTCGAGTGCCGCTTTGAAGAGCTCATGCTGCGCTTCGTCGGTGTAATACATGGCCCCGCGATATTGGGTGCCGACGTCGTTGCCTTGGCGGTTCAGTTGAGTTGGATCGTGCAACGTGAAGAAGATGTCGAGAATTACCTCGGCTGGAATGATGCTCTCGTCGAAAATCACACGAGCCACCTCGGCATGGCCGGTGTTGCCACCACAGACGGCCTCATAACCCGGGTTATCTACATGGCCACCCATGTATCCAACTTCGACGTCGGTCACGCCCCGGAACTGCATGAATGAACTATCGAGACACCAAAAACAGCCACCGGCAAGAACGAAACTAGTCATGGCTCTAGCCTAGGCTGGTTTCATGACCTACAAGGCTGAAGCGAACCGTTACGAGTCCATGAAATTTCGCCGTACCGGAAAGAGTGGGTTGTTGCTTCCGGAGATATCTCTCGGGCTGTGGCACAACTTTGGTGGCGGAGACTCGATGCGCACCCAGAAGGCAATTCTGCGCAGAGCCTTTGATCTGGGCATTACACACTTCGATTTGGCCAACAACTATGGGCCGCCGGCAGGTAGCGCCGAGGAGAATTTCGGAGTTCACTACAAGCGAGATTTCGAGAAATACCGCGATGAACTCATCATCTCCACCAAAGCCGGTTATGACATGTGGGCTGGTCCTTATGGAGAATGGGGTTCACGCAAATACCTGCTGGCCTCTCTAGATCAGAGCCTCAAGCGAATGCAACTCGACTATGTCGACATCTTCTACAGCCACCGCTTTGACCCAAACACTCCGCTAGAGGAGACCATGGGCGCACTTGCCACTGCGGTTCACTCTGGTCGCGCTCTATATGCCGGCATCTCGTC